>NZ_FPLG01000019.1:0-51033 GCF_900120065.1 Moritella viscosa | reverse complement strand
GATTTGAGTTGACCATTACACAGAGGCGTGATTGGGTAGTAGGTGTGAGATCCTTTCCATATCTTTAGTGACATTTTGACTTCGGTTAAGATCAACCAGCACCACTTCTATAGAGGATTCTCTGACATGGCGACGAATATTTTCATCGGTATTCTCGATACTCGCTGGCGTAGTAATACCTTCAAAACGAAAGGCTTCTTCTACTAACTCTTTACACTCTACCGTTTGGTTAAATAAAACCGCCGAAAAAGTATCTTCATGTTTTACCTTCTCATCATTTTTTGATTTGAGTAGATCTACAATATCAAGCATTACAAAGCCTTTGATGGACGAGTATCCATTTCAAATTGATTCAACATATTTTCGGGATTACTCATTAACTGCCAACGCATAGAATCAATCGTACAACCTAATTGATTATGATTAAAATCACCTAATTGAGCAGGACGACAAATGGGTACTGTCACTTGATGTCGCGTTACCCTAATAACATAATCAAAACGCTGCTTGATAGGCTGCTTAACACGGGCAATGCTTATCATAGAGGCCTCTATACCTTGTGCATGCAATTTAGATTCAACTTTTTTAGCAAATTTGTACGCCGTATTGTTACTGACATACATTTCTATATGACCAAACAAGATGTTATCTTTTTGCTCGACAAGGAACGAATCAAGTCTATTTTTTGCATCTAGACTTTTACTTTTGTTCACGTTTAGCGACAATGAATAATGTATTGGTGTGATATCTACGCCAATACCACTCGTAACATCGGCGCTGTCAGCACAAGCTGTCAAAAACAAAATACTACTAATAATCAATACCTTAATGTATTTCATAGTTTAAACCCTCCGTTTGACAACAACTCTTTAGTCCATTTAGCACTCTCAACCGAAAATTCCTGTTCCACAGCAAAGAAACGGCTTAGGGTTGTAGTTCTACGCATCGTCGGAAGTTGAATTTGCTCTGCGCTGATAGGCTTAACAAGATTAACAGTCGCAACAATAACGAGTTCCGTTTTATTACGCTCTGTCTCCGTCTTCCTAAATAGCGCACCTAATATCGGTATCTCTGCAAGCAAAGGCACTTTTTTTAATACTTCTTTATCTTCAGTGCTCATCAGTCCACCAAGTAAAAAGCTCTGGCCATCGCCTAATTCAACAGTAGTGCTTGCTTTACGTGTTTTAAGTGCAGGTAAATCATATGTATTATCAGCAAACTGAGTATCTAAATTACTAACTTCAGGCTCAAGAGATAGTCTGATTTTACTGTCTTGCAGTACTTCAGCAGATACAGTGAGTTTGATGCCATATTCTTTATATGTGACTCTCGTTCCACCATCTTCATGGAAAATCACAGGTAGCTCACCACCGACCAGAAACTCTGCAGACTCACCAGAAATCACAGACAAATTAGGCTCAGCTAATATTTGTCCCACCGAGTCATTTCCAGTCGCAGAAAGCCAAGAAACAATATCCTTACTAGCCCCTGTGGTTAAGTTTTTAACAAATTCGCCAGCCGTGAAATTTGCATTTAATATTGAGCCATATTCGACACCGATATGTTCAAGGAAAGTATGTGAAACTTCTGCAATCGATAACTTAACATTTACTTGTTTGGTTACCGCCAACTCAAGTTCATTCAATAGACCTGGGTAAGTTTTTTTCTTTATTTTATTATTTCTACCGAATAGCGGTAAATATCTACTACTATTACTAGACGCATTTATTGACTTTGATACAAGGTTCAGAATCTTATCTGACACGTCCTGAGAAGATACAATGCCTCGCACCAACACCTGTGTATCCACATTCGTCAGTGTCACCTTTTGCGTAGGAAATAATTTACGAATTTTGTTTCTGATACTGGCAAGATTACGGGCAACCACTATTTTGTAATTAAGTATGATTTCTCCATCTTCGTCAAAAATAACAAGATGTGTTTGACTACGTTTTTTGGCATAAATAATGGCTTTGTTCTTATCAATAACTTGGTAATCAGCTACACTTGGATCGCTAACAAATATAGTGCCAATTTCACGCTTGGTTGTTACTGTATGCGCATCACCATTATCGATATAAATCCATTTTTCCGCATAAGCAAGGTTAGGCAGTGTGAATAAGCATAATGCGGTCAATATTCTAAATAGAAGCTGCATATTTAATTTTATATTTTTCATTTATTTTATTACCACATGATTAGCACGCATCTCAGTAACGGATTTGAAATCTGGTAATACATCACCAGCATCCGCCTTTAGATCACCGGCGGTATAATCCCCGATTGATTTATGTACCTCTATTTCAGCAATTCGCTTCGCAACGGTTACCTTAGCAACTTGCTTTCTTGTCAATTCTAATATGATGTCAACATTGGCAGGTACATCTTCTAACTCGCTGTTTTCGGTAAGCACTTGCTCTACAACTTTAAGAATTTTGATGTTTAAAAGCACCGGATTAACACCGATCATTCTTGCCGTCTTTGCTGCAACAGCGCCGAATTCGATGCTCATACGTGACCGCGGTAATGTTAGCGCTACCAAATCCACATGCATGCCATGACGAATGACACCGCCAACAACAGCTTCGGCCGGTACACGTAACACATAAGGGACACGGTCTGGAGCTAACACTAGCTCGATGTATCCTTGGTCTTGTGGAGATACCAGCATGTCAGGAAATAACAAGGTGCTTTTACTGAGCTTCTGGCTATAAACAGCACCAGACGAGAAATTGATACTCATCTCGGTATCAACCCCATTTTTATTCGCTTCGGCTTCGGGTAAATACCGAATTTCAAAATCACTACGCTTTACAATGTCACCACGCTCAACATCGTTTTTTAACCACCAGGTCTTTAGCTTTTCGACATCTGTGTCTTGGACTAATGCTTCGATAACGGGAATATTGGTTTCCGGACGACTTAAGCTACCAGCAATACCATACAAACCGATGATAATTAATCCAATAGCAAGGCTTAAAATGAGTTTAGACTTCACACAAGGTTCCTAAATTGATGCAGCGATAGCAAATAAAGCACCTACACAAATAGCGAAACCATAAGGCACACCGCGCGTATAAGGTTCTCTCTTGTACCAAGAAAAAAGAATGAGTATTGCAGCTTGTAAACCACCAATAAAAACAATGACCATAATGGTCAAGAGTAAATAACTTGGGGAAATTGCAATTGAGAAAGCAAACAGTAGTTTTGCATCTCCGCCACCAATCATATTGAAGCGATTGAGCATGAACCCACAGATTAAAACCAGACTTGAATTAATGATGCTCAAATAGTCGTAATTATTAATAAAAATAAGCAAGCACAATACAAATACGCACACGCAATTAAAATTAGATATGTACCTGATTTTAAAATCTGAAATACAGATAAGAACAGATAATGTGGCTAAAAATAGCCACAAGTAAAAATCCATTAACTCTTAATTACCTGGAGTAGGAGTTGGACCATTAGCCGCAGTAGATATGTTGCTAGAAATAGTACTCATAGCTTCAGTTAATGCTGCACGCAAGCTGCCATTGAATACAGCTAATACGATAGATGAGATTGCTACACCAATAATTGCGTATTCGATAGCGGTAACACCACGTTGATCTTTTTTGAACTCGTGAAGTGCAATAGCTGATTTTACATATAATTTAGTGATCATGGTTTTCGACCTTACAGTGAATTAAATTGATAGTGAGATTCTAAAATTAATCTCTTCGATTAAGTTCATTCTATTTAACCAAATAACGAAAAAAATACACACTAAGGAAAACCAAGGGAGTTTAAACTGTTAACAAGCAACACAGCTTACACTCCCTTAAAGACTGGCAGTTACCGGTTACTTACACTTTAGAAGGTATCCACGATTAACAACGCTAGGAGAAATAATGAAACGGGTTTATTTAATACTAAAATCAATGTTCATTGCATTACTACTGTCTCAGAATGCGATTGCTTATGCAGACGCGATTGAGGGGAAACATTACGATAAAGTCAAAAATAATTTTTATGAAGAAAGCCTTGGTGTTGAAAAATTCTTCTCCTTAACTTGCGGGCCTTGCTGGAAGGTAAGTACGATGTTGCCAAGTATCAGTAAGCAAAGCCAACAAACAATACATAAAACACACGTCGTATTTGATAAGGTAACTCGGGCGGCTGCAACACTTTATTACTCGGCAGAAATTCAGTTCGAAAAATTAAATCTTAAAGCGAAGTCTAAGTTTACTAATGAACTTTTTATGCTTGTTCAAAAATCGAGAAAAATTGAAAACGTCAATGTGACAGATCTGTTTCGTCGCTATCAACTCACACCAATCAGTCAACTCACAAAAGAACAGCAAGCGAAAGTTAATACACAGCTGGCTCGTTCAGAAAAACTGACTGCACAAGCCACAATCATGCAAATTCCAAGCATCATTGTAAATGGTACATATCAAGTAAATATGCGCCCACATAAGTCTATTTCTGAGTTATCAGAAACAATTAAATATCTGGCTAACTTGAAGGATTTGATGAGTTAAAAATAGAGTCTTACGCGAAGATATCCCTCCTCCTAATTTAGGATAAAAGTGAGGGATATTATTTAGAGAGATAACCGCTTAGTGGTTCATTACCAGTGTAACTTGTCCACCATTGCTATTATTGTGAAGAAAAACCTTTCCATTCAAAAGTTTAGTCAATTCAAATATTAAAACCAAGCCAATGCCAAATCCATCTTTACTTAAGATATTAGCAATATCCCCCTTATTAACGGCTGATATTGTTTTTTCTGAAAAGCCCTTACCATCATCCTTAATTCTCACCACATCTACATTAGGGTAAGATGTAAGTGAAATTCGAATCGTTTTATTTGCATAACGTTCGGCATTAGATAAAATATTTAAAAATAGGATTTTAAGCAGCTTCGCATCACTTTGGATTGTTTTAGAACAGTTAACTAACTCGAAGTTTTTATGCCCCCCCAGCGTTGAAATCGTTGACTCCAAAACGTCAACCAAATTAATTTCCTCTTGGCACAATACGACTTCTTTGTTCAACAGTTTAAAAAGATGGAGGCTACTTTCACACAGCGTATTTAAGCTACAAACTTGCGTACCCAAACGCTCTAAAAGAAATTCATTATTACCTTTATTCGACACCAATATATCACTGGTTAGCTGAATAGCTGCCAAGGGTGTTCTGATATCATGTGGAAGTGTTGCGTAAAGCATTTTTTGTTTAATAATAAGCTCATCAATCGCACTCGCCATCTTATGTTGGTTTCGTATCAAACTGCGAATCGACTCAGGTCCGGTTTCTTCCACTCGGGTCTTAAATTTCCCGTCAGAATAGTTCTCTGATAAGAAGTGAAGAGACATGATCCCATTACTCCATGCTCGAAGCGATATCAACAAAATCATCAAGGTGCATAAAATTTGAATGGCATCATCTATTAATTCAATTTTTTTTAGCTCCTTTACCACCGGCGCATTCGCGTAGGCATCACTATCAAAAGTCGCTCGGATAAACTTAACATCATCATAACTACTTGTAATCGAATGCAGGTTGTCCTGAGGTGAAGGTGAAGTTGTAGCGTAATTAGAGTCTGCATTGCATTGAAACTGCCATACCGCCGCATCGGTATGAGTATGGTCGTCATGGTTTTCCAAACCCTTTATTACCATTTCGACACGATTAAGATTAAGTTGCTCTTCAAGCGCTTTCTTTTGAGGGTTTATGAAAATATCAGAAATAATTGAACTGAGAATATAACCCAATATTACGGAGGTAAATACTTGGGTAATGAATGTTTTCATCGTTTTATCATCGGATAAGAAAGAAAGAAGCCTTTCGCTCGTCGATTTTTGATCAACTCAACACCCGGTAGCTGTATAGCGAATTTTTTTCTTAACGAAGAGATACGCATATATATAGAGCGGTCTTCTTCGTGATAACTAAAACCATGAATTTTTTCGAATAAGACAGCGACAGATATAGGTTGCTCCGCATCTGACAATATTTCTAATAATTCATATTCCGAGGGAATGAGTTTAATCTGAATTTGATTGTAAAACACACTCGAATGCTGAGCACTTAGGTAAAACTGATTACAACTTAAATTATCTTCTTGTTGTTCATCGACTTGTTTTTCAAGCAAATATAGGTCTAGTTGACGCTTGATCCTTTCACTTAACACTTTCGTTCTGATCGGTTTAGTGACGTAATCATTTGCCCCTAAAAGCAGAGAATTTGTTTCTGTTAGCTCTGTATCATTGGCGGTCATCATTAGTATTGGGGCTTCAAATTTCTGCTCTTTTAACGTTTTGAGCACGCTTAATCCTGAAGTATGCGGAAGCTGTATATCGAGGAGTACAAGTTTGGGTTGTTTTTCAATTATGAACTCTACAGCACCATCACCAGTATCAAGACAGTCGATATCATAACCTTCTATTTCAGAAAGAAAATAACACAACATTTCTCGTAACTGAAGATCATCCTCAATGATTACAATGTCTAACATATAATACCTATATTCTTTGGTTCAGCGAAAAATGGCAGAACCTTTATAGTCATAACTTAAGTGGTTAAAATGAAATAAACATAATCTATATAAAATCAATTAAACGACATTAAATCAACAATCAACCTTCTCCGGATTATCCCTCTAATAAAGCAAGCAACGCAATGTTTAAATCGCATTTATATGATATTTAATAAGTACATAATAGTAACGGCGTATTTATAAAACAATTAATGCCATAAAATGAATAGACGATAAGAAAACCTCGCATTACATTCACATTAATATAAGCATAAATATAGCAAATAGAATAATAGGTGCTTAATTGTCATGCTGGATTCTCGTTACTTGACCAGTGCAGACAAGCAAGCGCTATTTAAGGCTGTATCACAAGCACTACTTATAGTGCCCTGATTATCAGAACAGCGGTAATTTGGTCGAGTTCTTAATTTCTTTTACCGCAATATTAGATTGAATCGAATCAACCACTTTGATACGGCGTATTTCAGAAATCTTGTCATAGTATTCATCGAGATCTCTCGCTACAATTTGAAGAATAAAATCTGCACTGCCCGCAATACAAAAACACATGAGCACCCAATCAAAATCTCGAATAATCTGCTCAAATTTATCAGTCTCTTCTGGTGCATGATTATTTAAAGAAACCAGACTAAAGCCTATCACATTGAAACCAAGTTTTTTACGGTCTAAAACCGCCGTATAATGAGTCACAATCCCCTCTTTCTCAAGTCGCTTCCAGCGTCTCCAACAGGGAGTTTCACTTAAATTAACCCGTGGTCCTAACTCATTAATCTTAATTCTACAATCGCGCTGCAAATGTTCAAGGATAGTTAAATCGGTGCTATCCAGCATTGTATTAGTGTTTTTTTTCACATTTACTCCATTAAAAGAAAAAAACCTCTATTTTAAGGCACTATTGTAAAGTACATAGCAGCTTAATTTCAACGTACTTATGTAACATATACCCAAACTACTTTGTGAATGATCACAAATTATAGGCAATGCTAAAATAATAAGGAACCTTGATGTTTAGTCATGAATTTTATGCCTTAGTGATTATTACCTTAATCACTGTCATAACCCCAGGTCCAGACTTTGTGGTGGTCGTCAAAAATACGGTTAGTGTTTCGAGACGGGCGGGATTTTTAACTGCGTTTGGTATTGCTACTGCAATTTGGGTACATATATTTTACTCCATTGTCGCCGTCCAATTTGTGGCTACGCAATCTGAATTTATATTTGAAATTATTCGACTACTCGGGGCAACCTATCTATTCTGGTTAGGATGGAAATCATTAACGTCGGCAGCACAACCTTTAGTAACAACAACTGAAACGGATAAAATTCAACGTTCTGAATTTTGGAAACAAGGTTTTATTAATAACCTACTAAATCCTAAAGCTACGCTTTTCTTTATCAGTATTTTTAGCCAAGTGGTCGATCCCAATACCCCGATCTTTCTTCAGGTCGGATACGGTGTCGTCATTACGATGATCTGTTTTTCTTGGCTTTGCTTCATCTCAATAATGTTAACCATTGATAATATGAAGCCTTATGTTAATAAAATTGTGCAACCCGTTGAAAAAGTAGCTGGCGTTATTTTTGTCTCCTACGCATCAATGGAGATTTATAACAGTTATCAACTTCACTTTTTATAATAATTGAAGCAACGCTGTGAAAGCTCGAGCCTGTATAGCTCGGGCTTAGCTGTAAAATGTTTACTTAGCACATTACATATTCAGCCAATCAACAATCACGATAAGCCTGTACTAATTTATCCAGAAAACCACCCAATAATTGATTCATCCGTGCTGTCGAATGTTTAAGGATCGAATCCGGATCTTGAATATACTGACCTATTGATTCAGTATTAAATGCTAACTGATCATGTTCAATCAAAGGAGCTAACTGCTCACTTATAAACTCAAGGTGACACTGAAAGCCATAAACTAGCGTTGAATATCGTACGATTTGTCGTGGGCATCCTTTACTCACCGCCAATACCACGCTGCCACTTGTCAATCCCGGCATGTCATTATGCCAATGACCCACAACCTCTGCTAAATCAAATTCCGCTAATTTAGAATCGATGTGCCCATGCTCTGTCATCGCAATAGGAAAGTAACCAATCTCTTGCTCTGGGCTTATTTGGTTCGCAGCGCCTAAGGCTTCACCAATTAACTGCGCCCCCAAGCAAACTCCAATAACGGCTTTGTTATTCGCGATTGCCTGTTTAATGAATGCTTGCTCGCCAAGACTATCAAAGTGCGGACACTCCTCTTATATAAAAGCATTTAAAGAACGCTTTTCCCTAACACCACAGCAGTTTCGCTTAAGAGATCATCGAATTTATGAAGCGCTGTAGAAGCCGCACCTCTTAGCCGATAATAGGTGCAACAAGGCTGAAGTAAGAGTTACACGACCACCAGCATCTAAATAATTAAAGCCTTCTTCAGCTAAACAAGCCTACCCCATTTTATATAGTACCGGTTGCATTTATGCCTTATCCTGCAGTATAGTGATAACAGGGTGTTAACATAAACTTAACATCCATTATCCCCACTTTAACTACAATTTGGATTAATAAATGCCTATAGTAAATCAAGTTCACCTTACAGAGTTAAGATGTATCCACACCGATAATTATGTGGGTTACGACAATTACAGACTCGAATCTAGACTCGATAACGGTCCGTGGACTAAATTTCATGAAGGCAGTTTAAATACTGGATTACACACCACATTAGATTACGAAATGATATTTGTAGATCAAGCTGAGATTCGTCTTATTAATGAAGATATGATCACTTCTGATGATGACCTTGGTACTGTGACTATCAACCCTGAACATGCTTGGAGTATAGCGATATTTGAAACATTTTCAGCTGAATATGAATTAAAATTTAGCGTTGCTCCCCATCTAGAGAAAGCGCTCACAATGGCAAAAGACATTGCTCGTGAGCAGCGCAAATTAACTCATGAGGAGGTAATGGCTCGGAGAGAACCATCGGATGCTGAATTGGACCAACTTGCCATGTCAAAGTTGCCCGAATTAATGGCAAATGGGGCTGATGCGGTACTGACTGATGTCTTAACTACGAAGGCAAGAATGATGGCCGGCGAGGAAGGGCTTGAACCCCTACTTGGTGGTGACCTTGCTAGGCTTATCGAGTTACTGAACCCGCTGAAAGGTGTTATTGACGTCTACAGAAAAAGACAATACGCCACATTCCTGTTGGGAGGTGAGCTCGATGTATCACAGGTTGTTGGCGAAGTTATAGGGGTCAGCTATGGATTAGCGTTGGCAATGGATTTCACTGAATGCCGATGGATTATTGAAGTTGGCGCAGGTATAGGTTTGCATGCGGGTGTCAGTGGTGGCATGTGGTTCGGATTTAACCGTAATCCCCCTGAGGATGTTGGTGGAACGACGGTAGATTACGTTTACGGTTTTGATCTTAGTCCATTAAGCGGAGTGATATCCGCCTCGTTTGATCTCAATATCGATTTCAATATACCAACGTTTAACCTTCAAGAGGTGTGTTATGGTATAAAAACTGGTGGGCTGCTTGAGCGTAGTGTAGGGGTAGCCTATTGCTATGTTATGAGTAAGAATAACATTACTAATGGATTTCAAATGATAGATGTTGGATAAGCAATAAATTTCGACCATTGGGCATAATCATTTTTATGCCCTCTCTCATTTAACCTGTTTCTTATTTCACTTGAAATTTATTCAACCAACTGGCTAAATCATCCGTTAGTTTCACTAATGTTTCCGCGCTTTGCTCACCACTAGAAACAGTACTTGATAGTTTACAGCTGCTTTCTTCAATCATATTCACCTGCATGGCAATGTCTTCGCCCACGATTTTTTGCTCTGCCGCCGCGGTCGCAATTTCATGGCTCATCGATGAAATGGTTTCTAGTGCTGCCACGATCTGCGCTAAAGCTTCGGACGCATGCTCTGATTCAGTCACTGTGCTAGCACTGGTTTCAGCACAAATATCCATGGTTGAAATCGCATTACGAGAACCTGTTTGCAGATTCGTCACCATTTGTTGGATTTGTTTAGTACAGTCTTGTGTTCGTCCAGCTAGGTTTCTCACTTCATCAGCAACCACCGCAAAGCCACGACCTTGCTCACCTGCACGCGCCGCTTCAATTGCAGCATTTAACGCAAGTAAATTCGTTTGCTCAGCAATATCACCAATTACATCTAAGATCTTGGTAATATTGTTTACATCACAATCAAGTGCGGATACCGCAGAACTGGCCGTATTAAGCTGCGCAGCAAGGCCTTGGATATTATTAACCGTAGAATTAATTAAGTTATGTGTATCGACACTTTGCTTATCGGCGTCGAGGGTATGCTGCGCCGTTGCTTGTGCAGAATCTGCAACACCATTTGCTGACGACGCCATTTCAGTCATCGCCGTCGCAATCATAGTGGTAGACTCCTGCTGTGTGTCAGTCAATTGACTAATCAATTTAGAACGAGAATCAACATCGTTTAACTCTGTGCTTAACGCATTCAATGCTTTACTCAAATGTTGAACCAGTTCGCCCAGCGACATACTCATCGTTTGTACCGCACCGTAAATACTGTCTTTTGGTGCATAGTCGTTAAATGATGTGGTAATTTTACCATCCGCAACGCACTGGATCGCAAACAGCACATCTTGTGGCTCACCACCAATAATAGCTATCATGCGTTTTATCGCCATAATTAACAACGCTAAAATCAAACTCGCAACAATAAAGCATAAAGTAAACTGCCATTTAGCACTCGACCAAAAACGCGCATTCACTTCATTTTCGCCAATACCAGTACCAACGACCCAACCCCAGCGTGCTGTTCTTTTCGCAATTGAATTCTTTTCCTCAATCGAACCATCAGCTAATCGCTGCGTCCAAGTATATTCCGCTATTTTTGAGGTTTGGTGATTCACCGCATTCATTAAGATCTGGCCGACACTCTGACCCTTACTGTCTTTAAAATCATTAAAGCTAGTGCCATGCAATTGTGGGTCAAGTGGCGCAGCCAAAAAGATAAGATTTTCATCTGCAACATACACATATTCATTATCTTTATAAACATTATTTCTCAGTACCTGAATAGTGATCTGTTTGGCTTGGGTTTCTTCTATGTCACCACTCGCTACCATTTTTTCCATATCATTAATGAAATTATACGTGGTTTTAAAAATTTCAGTCACACGGGATTTATTATCCGCCGTGCTTGATGCTTTTAGCGTCCAAAGTCCCACAACAGTAATGGCGACAAGTGCTGAAAGTATGATACCAGCAAGTAAATAAGATTGTGTTTTCAGATTCATAGTTCGTACTTCTATCAGCAAATGAGTGGACTTAGTTATTATCGGCTAAATTGATGAAAACTTTACGATGTATCATAATTAAACCACGTCGCAGGTTAAAATTTCGAGCTGAGATAAATTTCAGATATATTAAACCAACCATTATTAGGTACTCCATCAGTTATGTTAAGATTCATACCTAACTCGTAATAACTCCAAGCTAAAAACACAACAAAAACAACCTTTCAGGTTGAACTCACCTTAAGTAGCTATAACTAAAATAGTTAATCTAGCTTGGTGAATAGAGCTATTTTACTAATTATTATCGTTAGAATACCGATTAAAAATAGTATGAAATAAAATATAAATTCATTTCACTACTACGACCGATAGGAGTTTAATACCATGATGAATCTAGCCCTCGTTCACCGAATCACCAAGATCATCCTCAGTATATCTATCAGTCTTTTTTTTCTGTTTGTCGGTATCGACAACCTGCTTAACTTCAATGCAAACTATCAATTTGTACAGCATGTATTGGCGATGAATTCGATGCAGCTTTGGTTTGATGCCAGTACCCTTGAATATCGCACAGTAACAAACCCCACCATTCAACTCATCAGCTATACGATCATTATTTTTGCTGAATTATTGGCAGGTATATTTGGTTTAATCGGTAGCATTATCATGGTAAAAAATATTAACAAAGCTGACTTTTCGCAGGGCCAAGCATGCTTCTTATTTGGTGGTTCAGTGGCGATTGCACTCTGGTATTTGGGCTTTGCTGTTATCGATGGTGAGTGGTTTTCTATGTGGGCAAATCAATGGAATGGCCAAATGAAAGCGTATACCTTTGCAACATCTATCCTTGTTTCGATGATTTATGTGTTAATTCCAACACCAGAAGAAAAATAATGTGCTTAGTGTAAGCAGTATAGCGAGCATTACCCAATGGATTTATACGGAAAAGGCCACGAACAGACTAAACCGACAGATACGCTACAGTAATAAATAGATTTACTGTAGACTGTTCAAGTCTTTCTTATACGAGCGCTTTCAATGTCTAATACCTGTCAAGATAATCAGTCAACTGCTAATATTTCACTCGCACAATTAACGCAACAACTCGATGCAATGCACATTGCCCAATTAACCTCATTTGCTTATAGCCTACCGCCACTGTATTTTTGCCGTGAATATTTAGAGCAAGACGAGCAAACTGCCATTGGGCATTGCGTACAACGTTTAGAAAATGGCATAAGCAATCAGGATTTCACTTTAGACAGATTAACTGTTTTATTAGCAGAGAATGATTATTACGACGACTACGAAGCGCGTCTGCGTTTAGGGCCAGAGCCTGTATAACAAGAGGCGAAATAATTATCGCACAGCACTTATTTATTATATTCGATGCTGTTGTAAAAAAGCGCCGTAAATAGGCGCTTTTGGTTATTTATCAACTGAGTACAATAAACAGCGACACACCATTTCTGTTTATCTGTAATAGCATTGATGACTCGCTTAGCTTTAGTGCTTTTTGAAAAGATTCAATGTCGTAAACTTTACGCTTATTTGCTCCAACAATAATATCATTTGGACGCAGGCCACTGTAGGCAGCAGGTGAGCCAAGCAATACGTTATTGACCAAAACACCTTTGCCACTCGAGTTATTTTCAAATTGCGCGCCAGCTAATAAACGATGTGATATAACATTATTTGCTAACATCGAACTAGGTTTACCAACTTTTACCTTGATCTCTTTTTGAACGCCATCACGCAATATAGTTAGCTTTACTCTATCCCCAATAATTTTCATGCCAATTTGACTACGTAATTGAGCAGTCGATTTAGTATTATCACCATCAACAGCTAATATCACATCTCCAGATTTTAACCCCGCGTCGTAAGCTGGTGAGTCTTCTATGACATTGGTGAGCAATACACCTGATTGTCCATTTATTAATTCAAATACGTCACGTAAGTCCTCGGTAAGATCTTGAATACCAATACCAATTTCACCTCGTTTAACTTCACCATGCGCTAATATCTGTTCCATACTCACTTTGGCCATATTGACAGGAATCGCGAATCCTATACCTATGTTACCACCAGCTGGCGCAATAATTGCGGTATTAATGCCCACAAGTTCACCAGCTAAATTAACCAAAGCACCACCAGAATTACCTGGATTTATTGACGCATCAGTTTGAATGAAATTTTCATAGCCCTCGATACCTAAGCCACTTCGACCAAGTGCACTTACAACACCCGTTGTTACTGTCTGACCTAAACCAAACGGATTTCCTATAGCCGCAACAAAATCTCCGACTTCGAGCTCTCTTGAATCACTAATATTAATCTCTACAAGGTTATCCGATTTAATAGATAGAATTGCAATATCTAAATCAGGATCGGAGCCAACCACCTTCGCGTGATAACTCCGACCATCAATCAAAGATACCAGAACGTCATCAGCGCCTTTAATAACATGATAATTGGTCATCACGGTGCCACTCTTAGCATCTACGATCACACCAGAACCCGCACTTTGTTGACGCTTTTTTGGTTGCGCTTGGTACTCATGTTGCTTAGGAATATTAAAAAAACGTTTAAAAAAAGGATCATTTAATAATGGATTGTAGCTGTCTTGTTGCGTTGAAAACGTTGAAATATTTACCACTGCAGGGTTAATCTTTTTTAACATAGGTGCCAACGAAGGTAGTGCCGAACCATTGGCATCAACATTCGGGAGTGCTGCGACAGTTGCTTGTGTGAAAAGGCTACAAAAAATAATCAATAAGCTAGCAAAAAATTTTACGTTCATTATCAGTTCCCTTATCAAGGTAAAAACGAGGGGGAAACAGGGCCGCTACGCAGCCCTTATGCTAAATTAAACCGTTTTTTCAGTTTTAATTTTCACATTTTCCTCAAGTTGATGTTCTATCACTTTTTCTTCTTGGTTTATGGCAATATGTTTAGGTTTCATTGCCTCAGGAATTTCTTTAACCAAGTGAATAGTTAATAACCCATGCTCAAGATTGGCACTCGTTACTTCTACGTAATCAGTAAGATCAAATTTACGTTTAAATGCTCTATTAGCAATGCCTTGATAAAGGTATTTATGTTCCTCTTTATCTACTTTATCTCCAGAAATAGTAAGGAGACCTTTTTCTACATTGATATCGAGTTCGTTCTCAGAAAATCCAGCAGCAGCTACCGTAATCGTATATTTATTTTCGTCGAGAATCTCAATATTGTAAGGTGGATAAGTCGGTACAGTATTATCAGCACCCAATACGCGACTAAACAAGGGTGCTAATCGGTCAAAACCAATAGTGCTGCGGTAAAGAGGGGTTAAGTCGATTGTGTTCATAATATATCCTCCGAAAGAAGCAATACAAAATAAGTTAAAATGCTATAAAGGGGGCTTTCAGTGAAACGTCTCCCTTGACAACTATTTTATATAATCGAATTATATTTTTTCAAATATTTATTTATAATAATAATTAATAATTAAATAACAGTCTGGAATATACTTTATTTTCATATCATTACATAAAGCATCGCTAGGTTTAGATTTAAATTGTAAATGATACAAGTCACACAAACTTCAATAATTTTGCAGCCTAGATCCTATAACAATCATTTGATACTCAATCAATAGTACGAATTGACTTACTCACAATTTCATATTCTATCAATGATAAAACATAATGAATTCAGAACTTAAGCAGTTAAATAAATGACGAAAGACAGTTTTAAACTAAAAAAGTCAACTCAAATATCTTTAATTATATTGAATACCTCTACAATCCTCAGCGCCATCATGGTACTAATAGCAAACTATCTCCGATGAAATTTGACAAAAATATAACAAAAACTAACAAAGTGTCGTGTAAGTTGGAGAGGAAAGGAGCATAGTTTCCTATAATCATAGAGCGAGGACTGGCGTAGCGCGCCTTGAAGCATAAAATGTTTAAAGAAATAAAAACATCACTAATCATACAACTTATTTTTGCCGCCTCAGTCGTGCTATCTGTTATTACGGTTTACGCTATTCATAATTACAAACATCAGCAACAGCGCTTAGCAGCTCAAAACTTATCGGATAGTTATGCCAATCTAATTAAGAGTAATATCAATCAGGTATTATCAGCCACCTTCCCGCTTGCCGCCTTTGTTCAACATCAACACCTTGATGAAGCAGGCTTTGCCCAATTCGCAACTGAAATGTTACCTTTCTATCCTGGCATTGTGGCACTGCAACTTGCTCCTGATGGTATTATCCAATATATTGCGCCGTTAACAGGGAATGAAAAGGCGATAGGACATAACTTACTCACTTCAGCTAGTCGGAATAAAGAGGCTTTTGCTGCCAGAGATAGCGGTAAATTAACCCTCGCAGGACCTTTTAATTTAGTCCAAGGAAAGTATGGGGCCGTTGGACTATTACCTATCTATTTGGATAACCCCAACGGGGAAGCCTATTTTTGGGGCTTTGCAACTGTTTTAATGCATTTTCCACACGTACTCGAAACTGCAAATCTACCGGCACTGGTAGAGGCAGGGTTTGCATATCAGTTATCACGCATTCATCCAGACACCAAAAAAATTCAAATTTTATCACATTCAGCAGAACCACTATTAGACGACTATGTCGTAAATAATATAAAAATCGAAAACGTGACTTGGATGTTAAAAGTGTCCCCTATCAATTGCTGGGCTCACTACGCTTCAATTATAGTAACGTCTCTGTTCGGCATAATATTTACGATTTTAACCACCTTTTTCTCCATACTAGCCATGCGCATAAAAAACAGCCAAGCATCACTTAAAAATATTGTGGCTTCACGTACTAAGGAATTGGGGGATAATTTAAAACGCTTAAACTTGGCGCTAACGTCAGCGGGTCAAGTGTGGTTTGAGCTAAACGTACAGAGCGGTGAAATCTTATTTGGCGGCCAGTACGAACAACTGTCAGAGTACATGCCAGGCGATATTCAGACGACCTTAGCGCAATGGCTAGAAAAAATTCATCCCGATGATCTTGAATCTGTCTCCAATAAATATCAAAAAGCTTTGATAGCAGGTATTCCATTTGAGCTGGAATACAGAAGAAAAGACAAAGATGGGAACTGGTTATGGATCCACACATCCTGCGAATTTACAGAATCAGACGCACATAAAAAACCGCTCTGGTGCACTGGCGTTCATACCAATATATCGCAACGCAAAAAAATAGAGCTACGTGATAATGCACGCAGTGCCGTATTAGAGAAATTATTAAAAGGCGAACCATTAAACATAATTTTGGAACATATCGTTAATTTTATCGAACAAGAACAAACGGGATCACTCTGTTCTGTGCTACTGGCAAATGCACAAGGTACTCATCTTAATGCTGGATTTTCTTCGTCACGCATTCCTGATGATTACAATGAAGCTGTTGATGGCATTGAAATTGGTGATGGCGTAGGCAGTTGTGGTACCGCAGCGTTCACCAAAAAAAGAGTAATTGTAGAGAATATACAAACTCATTCCTACTGGACTAATTTTAAAGCGTTAGCAGCCAAGGCTCAACTAGCCGCTTGTTGGTCTGAACCTATTATCGGTTCAAACAACCAACTGCTTGGCACTTTTGCAATTTACCAACGTAAGCCAAGTATGCCAACAGAACACGATTTCAAATTGCTCGAATTCGCAGTTCAACTCAGTGTGATAGCGATTGAACGAAATCTGTCAGATAAAAAAATCAAGCTTTCTTCCCGTGTATTTAGCGATACCAATGAAGGGCTAATGATTACAGATACGACAGGTAAAATTATTGATATCAACCCTGCTTTCACTCGAACCACTGGTTACAGCCGTCACGAAGTATTAGGTCAAACCCCGAATATCCTCTCTTCTGACAAGCAGAGTCCTGCTTTCTTTATTGAAATGTGGCAAAACCTCATTGAACAAGGCCACTGGTATGGTGAAGTCTGGAATAAAAAGAAAAACGGTGAACTCTTTGCTGCTCGATTGTCTATTTCTTCTCTCACAAATGACGATGATGATACATTACACTATGTGGGTTTATTTTCTGATATAACCGAGATTAAACAACAACAACAAAAGCTGGAGTTGATGGCGCATTATGACATGCTCACCAAGTTGCCCAACCGCTCACTGCTTGCAGATCGTTTTAGGTCTAGCATTGCCCACAGTAAACGAACTGACACTATGTTTGGTGTGTGTTTTCTCGATTTGGACAATTTCAAACCTGTTAATGATAACTATGGTCATGACATAGGCGATCAGTTACTCATTGCTGTCGCCCAGCGTCTGAAAACTAATATCAGAGATGAAGATACCGCGTCACGCCAAGGGGGAGATGAATTTGTCCTGCTGCTAGGTGATATAGAGTCATTTGATCACTGTAACGAAATACTGCAACGAATTAATTATTTTCTGGCCCAGCCTTATATAATCGCAGGGCATACTTTTAATATTAGTGTCTCGATTGGGGTAACGCTATATCCAGGTGATGATGCTGACTTAGATACTTTATTACGTCACGCTGACTATTCGATGTATCAAGCAAAATTAGCCGGAAAAAATCGCTTCCATCTATTTAACCCCGAGCACGATCAACTGACGATTAAAAAACACCTGCAACTTGATGAGATACAACAAGCCTTATCAAATAACGAATTTGTTTTGTATTACCAACCCAAAATCAATATGAAAAGCGGTGAAGTATTTGGTGCTGAAGCGTTAATTCGATGGTTGCATCCAGAGAAAGGATTGATCCCGCCACTTGAATTTTTACCGATCATTGAGGGATCAGAATTAGAGAACCGGATCGGAGATTGGGTTATTAATGAAGCATTGAAACAAATTGTGGCATGGCAAAATCAGCGTATTTTTATTGAAGTAAGTGTCAATATCGCATCCTATCACCTGCTATCATCCGCATTCTTAACGCAACTTGAAAATGCGTTAGTAAGCCACCCCAATTTAAACTCCAAATATTTACAATTAGAAATATTGGAAAGCAGCGCACTGGGTGATCTCAATACAATCCGTAACATTCTCAATACCTGTCAGGATGTACTAGGCGTGAATATCGCTCTAGATGATTTTGGTACGGGTTATTCCTCTCTGACTCACCTAAAAAACTTGCCTGCTAATACGATCAAAATAGATCAGTATTTTGTAAAAAATATGCTAGACGACCCTGATGATTATGCCATTATTAATGGCGTCCTTGCGCTAGCTGATTCCTTTAATCGCGAAGTCATTGCTGAAGGTGTTGAAACAACGGAACACGGTTTGATGTTACTCAACATGGGATGCTATGCGGCGCAAGGCTATGGTATTGCCCGGCCCATGCCAGCCTCTGAATTCCCAAATTGGTTACACAATTATACACCAAACCAACAATGGCTCGATAGTGGCATTTAAGCTGCACCAGCGTATTAACACAGCGACGCTAAGACTGCAGGTTATTCAGCAAAAGTAAATGCGATATCTCATAACACTCTATCTATAACAAAAATATGTCATTATCATAAATATAGTATATTTTACATATATATTGATGCTGCATATTATAACTCCATCTTTCTGAGGAGTAATAATAATGAAAAATATAGCTGTTATTGTCATTATGGCAAGTGTGTTTACTTTCAGCTTAAACGCGGCGACTAAGGTAAATTTCTCGATCATCAATACAGGGCAATCTGCGAGCAGTTCTGAAGGTCTTATTGTATCGGGTGGGGATTGGTTTAAAAAACGTCAGCTCGAGCACAATGCGGTACTCATTCAACATGAACAAGGAGATTTATTAATTGATACCGGCCTTGGTAAAGACGTAGATAAGCAAGTGGCGGCCATGAGCTGGCTTGACCAGCAGTTATTTGCTTACACTAAGGCTTTGCCAGTGATAGATCAGCTACAAAAACAAAGATATGATTTCAAACGATTAAAAGCCATAATACCGACCCATTTACATTGGGATCATGTATCTGGAATTGAAGATTTCATCGCTTTAAACACACCAGTATGGGTGCAGAAAAATGAACTTGAAACCGCAAAAAAACATGCACCACCAGCCTTTATTCAAAGCCAATTTGATGATCCTGCGATAAACTGGAATTTCATCTCATTAAATAAGAAAAATGTATTAGGTTTTTCAGCTAGTTTAGATATTTTTGATGATGGTTCTGTCATCTTGATCGACCTGTCTGGTCACACCCATGGTCAGATAGGTGTACTGGTTAATAATGAATATCTGTTTATTGGCGATAGCACATGGTCAATTAAAGGTGTGAAAAATAATGTAGGCCGCAGCGGATTAGTGAAATGGTTAGTGGATCTCAATTACGATCAACAGCAGTCCGATAATATGGTTAAAAAATTGCATCAATTGACCATACAAAATAAAAAGTTAGTTATTGTGCCAGCTCATGATGAAATAGTCGCAGCAACTTTGCCGCGCTATCCTAAATTTTTAATGTGATCTTTAAAATTAGATTCACACGCCATAAAAAGAGGTACTCGTGGATTTAAAAGCGTTGAAATATTTTGTTGCAGCCGTCGACGCTGGTAGCATCACCGGGGCATCAAAACAATGCTTTGTTGCTCAGCCTTCAATCACGATAGCCATTAATAAGCTGGAGTCAGAATTTGATACCGTGCTGTTAACTCGTCATAAAAAGGGGGTGACTCCGACTTCGGCCGGACAACAGTTTTATCAACATAGTAAAGCCTTGTTAAATCAAGCAGGATCAATGTTCGATTATTTTAACCCTCAGCAATCACGACAAACCATCACCATTGCAGTGCAAGCAGATATAAGTTTAGTCTATTTAAAACGGCTCATGTCTCAGCTGCAACAGCATTGTCCCCAATGGTTGCTGCATTTAACTAGCGATAGTACCGCAGATATTTATTTAGGCAGTGATTACCCAAACGATTATTTAAACTGCGACAGCAAAAAAAGTTTAGCGACATTCCACCCCTTGTGGCAAGATCAGTACTACTTAATTATTCCTAACAATCATGCGCTAAGTTTTAAAACACATGTCACATTAGAGCAGCTGCACGGTGTCGCTATGATTGAACGTAGACAGTGTAACAATATGTGTCTATTGATGGATTATATGCGTGAACTGCAAATAGAACGTGTGGCATCGGTTGATACCGAAGAATGGGCGCTGGCATTGGTAGAGCAACAAATAGGACTTTTGCTCGCCCCACTAACGACCGAGCAGCTTGAACATGAAAATTACACAGCGATCCCCATTTCAAACATAACAGGGGTAGAAAAAATAGAACGTCAAGTAGGGATAACGTTAGCCTCTAATCGTTTACAGCAGCCCGATTTTATGGCGCTAATAAATCGCTTGCTATGCCCTAACCGCAACTAATGCACCCGTTGAAACTATGATTCACACTACCAAATGCGACTGTAGCCGTCAGCATGATTAAAGCTGTATCATAGGCAGACACATCGCCAATATTGACAAATGTAGGGAAGAATCCCACATAAAACAAAATAGCCTTAGGGTTACCTAACGTGATTAACAGCCCCGTCATCAAGTTAAAAACCCTCAAAAAAGTGCATTCCTATCCATAAGTGAATAGTGATCTTCATAACACTAGAAAGCCAAAAATACAGAAAAAACAATCAAGATCAACATAGTTGAAACAAAGTCTTTGACAGTGAGAATAGTTATCAATACGATTCGAATTGAACTCAACGTAGTTTAAATGAGTAACAATTAATAGGGACACAGTATGAAAAAAATGACTTTAGCTATGCTGATCGTAGTAGCTCCTTTCGCTTTAATTAACTCCTCCTTTGTTTCTGCAGCTAAATTTGCAGATACAAAGCAAATAGCCCAGAAGCGACCAGACTACGGTATCAGTGTTGCGAGTGCTAAACGTGAAATAGCATTGGAACTGAGCCGACAATACACTCAGGTCTTGCCAACCCTACAATCTGGCATCAATCGATATAATTTAACAGTCAATGCGGATCAAGTATTACAATCTAGTGGGGTTGCAACTCAGGCATTGCATAAAAGTGAACAAGCGATACGTTCTGCAAAAGGTTTATCAACTAGTTCGGTACAAAACTCCATTTTTAAGCGCGTTGATAATCCTAACTTAGTTCAATTTCGTCTCGCTGACGCAAGTATGCTGAGCGACTGGCAGCACGGTGTGTCACCCTTATTTGCCTTCGAGCCAGAAGGCAACGATAAAGACTGGGCTAATATTGAAGCCTATGATGTAAATGGTGATATTCAGCTGCTAGATGTGTACCAACTGCCAGACAGACCAGTTTTCGTGGTTGAATTAGATAAACAACAAACGATACGTGAAGGGCTAGCAGTAATGCGCAAGATCTTAGCTCAAAGCTCTGATTCAGAAAAACAACTTAAGTCGGCCTATCCTCAGCGAAGTGCGTCTAAATCTGGAGATAAACCGATATCGACAACCCTAATTAAGCAGATAAGCTTACAGGATGATCAAGAACCTTGGATATCAGGTGCTGCTGAAGTATACGCGATAGTGAATGGCGTTAACCCAACCCGTGATGAGCCAGTCCTTGATATCATTGAAATGCCTTATCTTGATTATGCAGAGAAAGAATACTATCCAAATCAAGTCGTCATTCATTGGGAACGCTATCGTTGGGCTGCGGCAGATATTATATTGATGGAGCATGATGACGGTACAAATTACAAAGAACTTGCTACGCAGCTCGTATCTGCTGCCGAAACAATTTTAAAAGCGATTCCAGATCCTGAAGTACAAGGCTTTGCTATTATAGCCACCATCACTAATGGAATAATCAAATCGTTACCTGATGCATGGTTTACTAATGACGATGATTTTGTGGATGCATATTACACCTTACAAGAAGGTGAAACATACACAGATCACTATGGATCAGGTGGTAATGCAAGGGCGACCTTTACACCTCTAGTTATTCAACCAAGGTCATAATCTATTACTAAAATAGTGTGGTGGTATGGCTCATACCACCACAATCTAAAACACGAATAGATCGGAGATTAGTGAAAAGTATTACGATTGCGAGTGGTAGCATATATAACCGTTAATAATGAAGAATTGTGATGAATTGATTTAAAACACTTAACACCTAATTTTAGGTATACTTAAATTGATACTGGAGAACTAAAATGAATCAGTTATTTACATACATTGAGGCTATAAATGGCGTAGATGAAAAAGTGCGTATAGTTAATAAAGTGATAACTAACAACGCTTACAACGATCAAGGTGTTACGGTCACTAATTTTGAAGCCCTATTATCTTTTTCTAATGGTGTTATTTTAAAACACAGTATCGAGTCTGATGAGTTACCACCATCCTCTGAAGTATGTCCTGAATATTGGATTAGCTATGAAGTTATAGATTCATCCACTGAATCTGTAAGCCCAATGAAAAAAACATTTCTCAGCAAGTGCCAAGAGAGCTTTTGGCTAAAAATACAGAAAACGACGTGAAATAAACCCCTTCCGTAAGTTTACTTTAAGCTTATCGTCCTTTGACGTTGATATGTAAAAATATCAGACCGGAACATCAAAACTATTATTGACTCATTCATAATTTTATCTCATGATTATTTTCATTTCAAATGAGAGTGAGCCATGTGCCAGATTTTTGCCAACCAACCCTTAGAAAGTTACAGTTATATCACTCGATCTATTCGTATTAGCGGTCATTCTACAAGCATAAAATTAGAAGCCAGCTTTTGGGATATTTTAGCTCAGATCGCGCATCAGCAAAATATGACGACACCAAGCTTTATCACTTATATCTACAATGAAGCATTAGACTACAACGGAAAAATATCCAATTTTGCTTCGTTGCTACGCTGTGCTTGCTTACTTTACTTAAAGAGGCCAGATGACGTTATGGAGATAGTGAAACAGCAGCTTATGGAAACAAATCATAATAATTAAATTGAATGTAACACCCTAGTACTACCTAAGCCTTCCTGAATTTAGTTACTCTGCTTTCCACAGTAAATCGGAAGAGTAACCAATGGTCAAACTGATCCACAGCATGTTAAGAGTGTCCGACTTAGAACGCTCAATTTTGTTTTATCAACAAACCCTTGAGCTTAACTTGGTCGACAGGTTCCCTTTTAAAGACTTCACTCTCGTCTATTTAAGGAACAAGGAGTCTGCTTTTGAGCTCGAACTAACCTTCAACCATTCATCAAATGAAGAATCTGTTCATGGTAATCAATATGGTCACTTGGCTGTGAGTGTTGCAGATATTGATTCCGTACATCAAAAACTAACCAATCTAAATTTACAGCCGAGTAAAGTTAAATGCCTGCAGTGGGAAGGTAGATTATTGGCTAAATTCTTTTTCATCTCAGATCCGGACGGATATAAAATCGAATTTATAGAACGGAAAGGTCGTTATGTTTAACTATTTAAAAACACTGAACAGCGTATATAAACAGGAAATTTTATGATTTGTTTAACAGCAGAATTTATTGCCAAAACGGGTAGCGAAAATCAATTAGAACAATTGCTAACCAGCATGCTAGAGCCATCACAACAAGAAGATGGTTGTATTAGCTATCAATTACAACGCACGGAAGATAAAAGCATCTATCTATTTCAAGAAAGATTTGTCGACCAAGCCGCCTTCAACTTTCATTGTGAGCAAGATTATTTTAAAGCCTTAATTGAAAATGTGGGGAACTTAATCATTGCCGAGCCAAAAATTCAATTTTACATACCTGTTGAATTGAAATAATCATCCGCTTAATACTAAGAAGGCGCTCAACTGAGCGCCTTTACGACGTTTAAGCGCTATGACCGTCTTGTTAGCCTATCGTACCAATAACCGCCGTTACACCGCCGATCAGCATTTCCACACCGATAACAGCCAAGATCAGCCCCATAAGGCGAGTAACAATACTCAGTCCACTCTCACCGATTGCCGATATGATCTTTGACGAAAAAATAAAACAAACAAAGGTGATAAGACATAAAACAGCAAACGCCGATATTGTAATAATAATTTCACCCCATCCACCTGCTGATGAATAGTTCATTGCAGTTGCTATCGTGCCTGGTCCCGCAAGCAGTGGTACAGCTAGCGGTGATACAGCAACATCTGAATCGTTACTTTCTTCTGCGGTATGTAACTTCGAACTTTTTCCTTGCAGCATATGATAACCGACAAGGAATACCAAAATGCCACCCGTTATACGTAATGCAGGTAACGTGATCCCAAATAGATGGAAGATTGATTTACCTAAAATCGAAAATAAAACAATAATAACAAAGGTGATAGTGAGAGATTTAACGGCAATTTTGACTTGTTTCGACTTGCCCATAGTCCCTGTTAATCCAGCAAAAACGGTGGTATTTGCAATCGGATTCATAATGGCAAAAAAGGCCATAAAAACGGTCACAGCATGTTCAAGTAATTGGCTCATTTATCTTATTCCTTAGTCAGTTAACGATTTAAATCGCACTAATATTTATATCAACTATATCAGAACAAGTCTGCTAAGTTATAAAATATATAGTGACTGACAATAAAGGGAAGTATGTGGCGTATTAGGAGAGCGAATAGAAAATAGAGAGAGGATAAGTTTACTCGGGTTGACTTAAAAGCGATAGTGGCATGCCATACAAAAAAAGCCACTCAATGAGTAGCTTCAATATTTGGAGCGGTCAGCTAGGATTCGAACCCGGCGTCTTCAACTTGGAAAGCTGACGTATTACCATTATACGATGTCCGCATGGGTTGAGATATTACTTCAGTTTTATCGTAATGCAAACAGAAGAAATGTAAGTGTATGTAAGCGTATTTTTTCGATAACGAATGAAAAACGAAAGAAAGAATAAGTGTGCTCGGGTAGACTTAAAATCGATGCTGGCATGCCATACAAAAAAAACCACTCAATGAGTAGCTTTAATGTTTGGAGCGGTCAGCTAGGATTCGAACCCGGCGTCTTCAACTTGGAAAGCTGACGTATTACCATTATACGATGTCCGCATGGGTTGAGATATTACTTCAGTTTTATCGTAATGCAAACAGAATAAATGTAAGTGTATGTAAGTGAGGGGTCCCATAAATTGGGGTTAGAGTCTAATTTTACTTAGTCCGCTATCAGCGATTTAAAAATACCAACTGAAATCAATATAACCCTTTTATACGCGCTACAGCATTATTCAGCGCTGTCTCAATTTTATTATTTTTCGCTTTAACGTCCATACCGCTAGTAATAGAAATTCGAAATGCGTAGGATGCAACTCATATTACTTTAAGCAATGAGCTATGAGCACCGACATGTCGATCACAACAACAGAACACTCTGTTACCCGCGCCTTACTAATTTCTATTCGCACACCTTGTACTACGCAACAGGACGTGGACGAATCATTATCTGAATTAGGCCGTTTAGTTAATACCCTCGGCTTTTCAGTGGTTGGAACCAAAACGCAACGACAAAAATCGACCAAACAACTGTCAGTATTAGGCTCAGGTAAACTAGAAGAATTAGCCTCGTTAACAGGTGAAAGCACATTTTATGAAGATGAAGTGCAGATTGAATTAGACCAAGACGAGTTAAGCCAATTATTAGCAACAACAGATGTTAAATGCCAAGCCAACATTGTGGTATTCGATTGCGAACTAAGCCCGAATCAATTAAGTAATGTTAAGGCGGCACTCGGCGTAGAAGTTTACGATCGTACCCGCGTTATTATCGAAATTTTTAGTAAACACGCACGTACTCGTACTGCGAAGCTGCAAGTAGAGATCGCGCGACTTAATTACTTAACACCGCGATTACGTGATGAAAGCAGTGGCGATCGCGAACGCCAAAAAGGCCGTTCAATCAGTGAAACTGTGTTTGAGATTAATCGTCGCCGTGTTCGCACTAAAATAGCCGAGCTACGACGCGAACTGACCAAGGTACAACGCGAGATGCAAGGTCGAAGCAGTGGTCGTATCGAGCAGTTAACCGTGGCGTTAGTGGGTTATACCAATGCCGGTAAATCATCTTTAATGCGTGCTCTAACAGGATCTGAAGTATTAGTTGAAGATAAACTGTTTGCTACTTTAGATACCACGATACGTACATTACAGCCGCCGACACAACCGCGTATTTTAATCTCCGACACCGTTGGTTTTATCCAGAAGCTGCCTCATGATTTAGTGGCATCATTTCATTCAACTTTAGAAGAAGCAAAAAATGCAGACTTATTGCTTTACGTGGTTGATGCATCAGACGAAAATTTCATTTCGCAATTAGCCATTGTAGATCATGTATTAGGGCAATTAAATATCGATTTGAATAACAAAGTATTATTACTCAATAAGGTAGATTGCTTAAACGAAGAACAGCAATTAGACCTACTGGAGCGCTATCCAGATGCGCTACAAATCAGTGCACATGACAAAGGTGATGTCGCGTTCGTACATCAGGAAATTCAAAACTTATTAGAAAAGAAAATGTGTCCAGCTTGCTTTGATATTCCCTACACAGCCAGTGGTGTGATAGGTGAAATTCACAGTAAAATGCAGGTTCTAGAAGAGGAATACCATGAAAAAGGTATTCGTATCACATTAAAAGCAAGCCCGGTTGCCCTAGAGCGATTACATAAAATGCTGCAACTCACTACTTTTTAATACGCAGTTAGAAATAAGTAGACCTCGTACTCCGGTTAGGGCCTCAGTGTCCTAGCCGGATATCCATGTGGTTAGTCTCTTGATCGACACACTCACTCTTATATATTATGTGATTTGTTTGCGGTGAGATAAACAGCCTTGACTTTCGAACCTACAAGTTCAGCAGTTATCGTTTGAAAACCTAAAGATTTAGTCATGTTTTCAGCCAACTGAGGAGTAAGCATTATAGTTGAAGATGACTTTGCCCCATACTTCCTCATGTACCTGAACTTCAAACGTATTTTATTAAAAAAGCTCATTCCGTGAAGCGTAAAACTTGCGATAACAAGTCTCCCATCATTTTTCAATACTCGAAAACATTCAGACAGTGCAATTTCTGGGTTGGGAATAACATGTAATAGATTAGCCATAAAAACAGTATCAAATGAAGAGTCCTGATACGGTAAATTAAAGCAATCTGCTTTTTCAATTTGAACCATTTTGTGGTCTTTAAACCTATCTCGAGTTATAGAAATCATCTGGTCTGAAATATCTGTAGCCACTATGCTGGACGCCGATTCAATGAAGCACTCAGTATATGTTCCATTACCGCAACCAAGTTCAAGAATATTCCCAGTACCAGATAGTAAATTCAACTTACTTTTTACAGTTTGAATGTCTTTTATACCAACAACATAATTGTTACTTTCTTCAAAACTCTTCGCAAACTGTTCCCATTTGTTATCTGTCATAGTGAACACTCCATAGTCAATAGTGATGAATTAAATGAAAAATAGAGCCCCCAAAAAAATTAGGAGACCAGATCAACGAGCCATTACAGTAGGCATTTTTATTACACATCTACTATTTATTTACTATTATTATGGCAATTATTTTATCTTATGATTGCTAGTTCAAATTTTTGATCTCGAAATGAAATTGCTGATGCATAACCTATTGAATATAAGAGTGGCAATGCGCATAATGATTCTTGGTCAAATATAAGTTCTTCAGTATTGTATTATGAGGTTATTATGATTGTTCGGTCTTACTCAAAATTTTCAAAAGATAATCCATTTTGCCATAAATTGCATATCATTTCTTTATTGATCATAACCTTATTTTCGATTTATCAAGTATTAGAATTCAACCGCGTTATTTTTTTTATAGGGTTTATTTTTATTATTCCTTCGATAGTACTGCTATCTAAATCATCAACGTATAAAAGAAAATATTTAAGCTAAATTCGATTTCTAGACTGTAGTGGTTCATTGATTTTCGCCTACTATTTACGGTGGTTTTATCGCTAGGCACGAACGGAAAGCCTAGCAACTTGTCGCAAGTCCTGCACCGAAAACGCGCACATAATAGGTTTGTTATGTTAATGTCTATCACGCACCAAGAAGAGGTAAATGCTTACGCTGTTGATAGGTTAATCCCAGCTCTAGACAATACTTGATAACTGGTTCTGGTATAGGTTCTGATAAATTCAACACTATTGCCCTATTACCTTGAAACTCCAGCACGTCACCATATAACTCTCGAAAGGTGTCTACCAACTTAGTTTTGCAATTGAAAAATAAGTAATAACTATTTGGAGTTTTCAATTTCCAGTCCATTCGAATTGGACTACCAGTCTTGACGCTGTAGCTCGGCTCACCCCATTTAAGAGATTCTTCGACTCCACCTAACTCCAACTCAGAAACGAGCCTAAGAACTAAGTTTCGTAATTCTCCTAGCCGAATTCGAGCATTCTCTGGATACTCATCAAACCGATTTTTGACTGCCTTGTCCATTGAGGCCTCCTATTCACATAACATTAGTATCACAGGACGTCTCGACTACCCTAATGTATTCACCTAATTACTAGCAACTAATCAAATAAAAAAAGATAACATAGATAGCATAGATAGCATAAGTAGCTTATTGGGCTTCAACTCCCCAAGCCCCCGGAGCTAATACGTACCCTTTATTTCTGATGGTTTTAAAGCGAGGGTTTACCTGATCATTATCAAGTAGTTTTTTTCTTAATTGGCTTATTCTGTTATCAATACCTCGCTCTAAACCATCAAATTCTGCGCTAGTAAGGTATACGTAGATGCCATTTAGAGTGACTTTTCGATTGAGTGAATCGATAGATAATGCACCAAATTGAATAAGTTGTATCGGTAAGTCTGCTTTTGTGGAAGTTGTTCGGCGTAAGAATGCTTTGATTTTGGCTAATAATAGGCGTGGCTTGATTGGTTTTATAAGATAGTCATCTGCGCCAACTTCTAGCCCGACAATTTGGTCGATATCATCCTCTTTTGCTGTGAACATTAAAATATAACCGTTATAAGAGGAACGCACATCTCGACATATACTGATACCATCTTTTCCGGGCAACATTACATCGAGCAACACTAAAGAGGGCTGTTCTGCCAATATTCTTTTTTCTGCAAGTAATCCATTTGACTCATAACTAGCATTAAAGTTTTCTTGCTGCAGGTAGTCACAAATAGACTCTGCAATACCTATATCATCTTCAATAACTAGAATACTTTGACGCTTCATGATCCGTTCCATATAAACAAATTAGTATGATGGTTTTACTGGAAGTGTAATTTTTACTTTTACTCCACCTGAGTGACTATCTTCAATCCATACTTTACCATGATGCCAGATAACAATTTGTTTAACAATCGCCAGCCCAAGTCCTGTTCCACCTGAATTACGTGAACGGCTTTGATCCAATCTAAAGAATGGTTCAAACACTTTTTCCTTATACTTATCCTCGATTGAAGTACCGTCATTTTCAATCGTAATTAGGCACTCGTCATTGAGTATTTCAATGTGAACATTGATGGTATTTAAAGAATGTTTATAAGCATTTCGAATTATGTTATTAATCATTCTTCTGAAATAAAAAGGCTCGATTGGTACGTATATTTGAGATGGCACATGAACAACATTAATGGTCGTGCCTTTTTCGTAATATATCCACTCTTGCTTTACATTATCAAACCAGGTTGTCAGTTCAGTCATGACAAATTCAAAATTAGGTCGTTCTCGGTCAAATCGTGCATACAGCTCCATTTCATCAGACATGACTCGTATTTCCGAAATAGCTTTTTCAATACGATGCATCTGTTTTTCTTGCTGTTTTAATGACGGATTTCTAAGTAATTCAATGGCAAATTCAATTCTCGTTAACGGCGTTCTTAATTCATGAGAAACAGCACTGTTCAACATAATGTTATTGTCATATAGCGTCTCGACTCTTGCTGCCATCTTATTAAATGTAGTGGTTAATCCATTTAAATTACTGCCTTTAAAAATGGTGGAACGACTAGATAGATCACCATGTCCAAAATTTTCGGTCGCTTTGAGTAGAGAAGCTGAAGTTCGCCAAGAGGGAAATAGCCAGATGCTTAACGGTAAGAAAACCAATACGCCGATAATGATGACAAATCGCATTAATACATCATTAATAATCCTTTCTTCTATTACGCTGTTAAGTGGGCCAATAACAACAACTGTATTGTGATTAGGTATCTTCTGGAGGATATATTCAGGAATGTCGCTTTCGTTTAGTGGATCAATATACTGAAAAACAATCTCTTGGTTAAGCAAGTCTTCGCGTTGGATTTCAGAAATTCGACTGTCACTTAAGGCAATCATTTTAATCGTGACGGAAAAATATAGATCTATCTGTGCCATTCTCTTAGACCAATCGTCCGAAGGTATCGTTAATAAGTCTTGATAAATGAGGTTTAAAATTGCAGCAACCTCATCCTGTTGTACTGTTTGATGAATTGGGGCTGCATTGTCTATATCGCCAATGACCAAGATGAAACCGTTATCACCCAACTGATAGTAAAGTTCTGATGTTTCTGAATCGAATAGGGTTTGACCTTGTGCTAATACTTTAGCTTGTTCAAAAGTTAATGATAGCGGCTCCTTTTTTTTCAGTGTTAAAACATAGTTGAATTGAATTTGCAGTTGAGCCAGAGCTTCAATTTGTTTACCTTGTTCAATTGTATTAAGTTTCTTTGCTAACAAATAGATCGTACCAGCTGAGCGATAGGTTTCAATCGTTTCAACATGACCTGATTGCTCAAGCCAAAGCAAGTTTAGCGTTGGTATTAAAAAAGTAAAACTAACAAAAACAGACAGTGAAATAATAAACATTAATTGGATTAATATATTACGAAAGAACATTGGGTATCTCCAACGTTATTGTATTGTTTAAATTATTACGAATAACCTGGCCCTTACACTGCTGAGCAAATAGTAAAAGATACTGTGCATTTAGATTTATAGGCATCTTAACATCTGTTTCATGCTCACTTTTATAAACCAAAATCTGACTCACTTTCTGGTTAATGGTTAAATGCAGTTCTAATCCGAGCGTTGTCCCTATTGAAAGACTCAGTATGCTTAAGATAGCGTTATCAAAAAAATAAGGGTCTATATACGTTAAAATATCAGGCTCGATATCACTTTCAGAATGATTGATAACAGTCAGTTTGCTATCAAGCTTTATTTGCCATTGCAGTGAATGTTTATTTATCCACTCGGTCAATTTAATCGGCACAAATTGACGGTTCTCTTTTTCTCGGTTAAATTTTCCTATTAATAAAATCAATGAAGTAATATCGCGCATATCATTAACCGACTGTTCCATTTGGTCTAAAGTCTCGCTTTGTTGCATGCCTTTTTTGTATTGCTCTAGCTGTTTTTCAATTTTGGCCAAGGGCTGTTTGAGTGCTTTTGAAGAGGTATGGATCAATTGTTGGTTATCATAAAAAAGTTGCTCCGTTCTTTGCGCCATCTGGTTAAAGGTTCGAGCTTGAGGGTTTAGCAAACTAGCAAAAAGGATAGGCATTCGGCAGGTATAGTCTTGTGATCTGAACTTGCTGGTTACTTGGTTTAAATAGTAGATCGAACGCCAAGTCGGTAGCAACCATATTAGCAATATCAATACATTGAACATCCCAATACTAAGCAAGATAGAAATATTCCCAACGGTAATTTCATCTGTAATAAATGGGGAAATTGGACCTCCGGATAATATACGACCATTGGATAATTGCTGATAAAACCGATCAATGCCCGAACCATATTTATAACCATTTAGAGTAGTTTGAGTAAGTAACTTTCCTTGCTTAAGTTGTTCAACCTCATCTATGGATAAAGGTAAATTATCGATAGATAGGAGCTCTATTGGATAACGAAAATTAATCGTTAATTGTTGAGTTAGAGTATCCCAGTGCTCAATGGGTGTCTGATTAAATTCTTGGATGAGTAAAAACACGGTACCCATAATTTCATGCTGAGAGTATGACAAACTCGACTCGCTTCGCATATCAGGGTCACCAATAATAAATACTTGATTATTATCTAACAATTTATATGAGTTCAGCGTATCTGGATGAACCCAGAAATCATTTTTTTTTAATGTATTAAATTGCGCTTTAGTGAGACTGAGTTCGCTAAACCTTTGAACCTTTACTGTGTAGGGGAAATCATCCAGATTAACGCTATTTGAGCCACCTTTACTTGCTTGTGAATTCAATTGTTCTGCTAGTATATTTGCAACGCCTTGACTTCTTAAAGCCTGAAACTTAACTTTCCCTGGTTGTAACCAAAGAGGTTCTAATAACGGCATGACATAATTTGGTACAGCATAAAAAAACAACAGCACAATAACTAATAGCTGTACGATAAAAAAACGGCTCAAAGCTTATCCCTCACATCGGTAATATGATGCAATCCTATCACTTTAAATCTTGTCGATAGATATAGAATGTCTGATTTCTTCTATTTTTGTCTTGTTTTGTCTTGTTTTGTCTTTACATTAAATATTCATTATTTACATATCAATAGGTTATGAATATACCTCATCGTACACTCGGACATAATAAGACATTAAAATACGTTCCTTGAAACTCTAATCATCTAATCTTGATAGCATGATTTTGACATTAAATTACGCTATTCAACTGGAGAAATGGAATGAACAAAAGTGCTATATTGATTATTGGAATGCTTACTTCTGGATTCGTACAGGCAAATGGATGGACCGGTAATGGATGGACCGGTAATGTAAATGGTTTTGTCGGTAATAAGTCATTAGACAGTGATTGGGGGGAGTTTGATTCACAGAGTGAATTTGGCATTATCAGTGATTTTGGCCACCAAAGTTGGCCCTTTCTTATTGCGATTGATGTTTTTGCTTCTCTCGATGATGCTGATAATAAAGAGAATAAAAGTAGTAAAGGTCGTTTGCGTGTTGATGCTGTAACGTCCGAGGTTATGGTTGGTATTAGACGTTATTATGATTTTAATTACGTCATTACCCCCTACCTCGGAGGCGGGATCACTTCAGCTTATGGCCATCGAGAAATTAAACAATCCGATGGTACGTATAAGGATGAACATGATCGAGGTGTCGGGCTTTGGATCGGTGGGGGGTTAGTATGGAAACCATGGAAGCACTTCAATATCGGTGCTGATATTCGTTACTCGCATGCCGAGATTGATCTTTTTGGAAAAGAGCTAAATGCTGGCGGGCTTCATACAGGCCTGACTGCTGGATTTAATTGGTAGTATTGCGAGTCACGTTATGATTAATGACTCTGTATTCTGGCGCACGGTGGATACAGAGTCATGGTAAATTATTAATACCATGAAGTATTCACACTTTGCACCAGAACATTTAGAGGATGCAGTTAAATTGAATCCTTTGATTAATTAATATAATTCGTAAATACCTTTACCAATAGCAGCAAAAACTCGGCCATCTTTATTTTCAACAATACGTTCAACGACCAACACTTTTTTGCAACCTGCTGAATCCGGGTTCCATTGACAAGCATCAGTTTTGATTGGAGCCATCAAAGAATTGCTATTATCAGTTACTTCCCAATCGGAGCCATCTTCAGATTTAGCAATACCATAATCATGTGAGCCAACAATAATCCCGTCAGTATATGCAACAGATACTAAATTATGGTCTATAATCCCTGAATTATGAGGTGTAAACTGCTCCAAGTTATTAGATTCAGAATTATATTTTATTAATCCATTAATATTATTAGCCATGTAAATATTTCTATTATTATCTTCAGAAAAAGCAAGTATCCCGCCAGCAGGCATTTGGGAGTTAAGCTCTGTCATTGGTGTCCAAGAACCTTTTGCATAATAAGAAATACCACCTTTTATCATAGAACCCGCCCATACACGATCTTGGCTATCAACAAATAAAGATTTAAAGTCTGTAAACTCATCTAGGCCATGTTCTGTGATTTTAGAAAATAAGCCATCTTTATAAGAAAATAATCCATCACTAGTCCCTATATAAAGCTTATCTAACATAGAAGCTAAACTGAATACAGCAGAACACTCATCATCATTCTTTGTTTTGCATGATAATCGACTGTCTAGATCGGATACTATGTTGCTATCCAAGTCATATTCAACAAGTAGCTTCCCTCCCATATATTGATCCTTCCGACCACCCATATATAGTTTATTACCTACTCTAGCCATATCATAAATAGGTTTAGGTAAATCTTTCCCAGATATATTCAGTAGCGTTATGTCGTCCGATTTAATATTAACGGAACGAACTTCTACATCCTTCATCATATCGCCTGTAGCGACATAGAGCGTATCGCCAAAAATACTAATATCTGAAATCTTATTGTTAAATGTGGCTATAGGACGAAGGATTTTATCAAATGATCCCTTAAATACTTCTTCTGCTGAACCGTCAGGTAAAGAAGTACTTATCTCATAAAAATATTTACCATATTTAAGGCTTGTATTATTGTACCCAGAGCCCACATTAACAGTAATTTCAGATGCAGCAGAAGATATAACCTTCTCAAAAATCATCGCATGATCTTTATCATAAACTTTAATTTCTGCATTAATGGTTTTAACAAAATTAAACGTAAGTTGATCGGTTACAAACCGAGTGCCCTTCTTCACTTGAAATACAGGGTCGGTTGTTAGCTTAATAACTGACGTGTCAGGTACTTCCACCTTGTCAGGCACCTCCACTTTCACAGGTGATTCCGCTACTTTAGAACGATCAACTGACTTAACATCCTTATCACAACCTGCCAAAGCAAGTATTAAAACTAATATTGTGTATTTTTTCATTATCATATTCTTATAAAAAATGGTGCTGCGATTATACACAAATGATAATGATTGTCATTATCACTTACATTGTAAGATTGTATTTTTAAATTATTGGCAAAATAAATATGCAATTACAGTCACAGCAACTAAATGTTCTGAACATTCGCTTAATATCAAAGTAGAAAAAGGTCCTCTTACTATTTCAGGTGACAAAGAGGAACACAAATACCTTTAAATAGAAGGAGTATCACCTTAATTAAAAACTAATTTGTCAGTAACCGCTCTAGAATCCCCGCCCCCCCAAGAAGTTCCCCAAGTTACTACCGAGCCGTCTTTTTTAATGCAGCAAAAGCAGAATCTGTAGAATAAATAACTCTGATATCCGTTAATTCATTAGCAACCGAACTCGAATCACCACCACGTCGACTATTACCCCAAGTGACTACCGAACCGTCTTTTTTTAACGCTGCAAAAGTATCTCCTGCAGGATAAATAACACTGACATCCGTTAATTCACCAGCAACCGCACTAGAATCGCCACCAAAATCAGGCTCACCCCAAGTTACTACTGAACCGTCTTTTTTTAACGCCGCAAAAGCGCCATTAGTCGAATAAATAACGCTGACATCCGTTAATTCACCAGCAACCGCACTAGAATCGCCGCCCCAAGAAGAACCCCAGGTTACTACCGAACCGTCTTTTTTTAATGCTGCAAAAGCAGAAATATTAGAATTAATAATAGGGGCTGGTTTATCCTCAGTGGAAATATCTTTAGTAGAGGTATCTCCAGGATCACCACTACCACATCCCGCTAAAAACAAGCAAATCAGTCCAATTAAAAAAGTGTTTTTCATTCCTATACCTTCATGCAAAATACTAGGTTATATATTAACAATCTCGCGCGATTGATAATGCGTTTCACTATCATTACTGCAATCATAATTACAATCAAGAGTTTAAACACGAGCAATACATTTCGATACAATTGAACACAATTAGATACATTTAAGGACAAATGAACACTATTAGACGCATTTGAGCACTCTTAGATGTAGTATCAGTTAAACACACTACTAAACCAACCAGAATTAAACATATTCAACACCAGAAACCCCAGTAAAGTAAAATAAACTTCGGTATTTTTTATTATTTATAGGTTTATGTGTTGACTATACGACATATAAAAGTAAAATCGCAACTCAGAATAAAAACTCAGTTTAAATGAATAAAAAATCACGGAGAATTCAATGAGTGAAACCAGAAAAAATATATTAGTATTTTTAATCCCGTCTTTATTTGGATTATTTTTCTTTCTTGCACCATTAAGCGTTGATGGTAATTTTACATTCCCACTGGCTTTAATGGCTAAAGGCGTAAAAGGTCTGCTAGGTGACGCGATTCATCCACTCATTACCACGATTATTTGTTTATCAGCACTGATCTCTGTATTTGCTAATACAATTAAACCTGCATTTATTGTTCACTCTGAATTATTAACGCGTTTATTTATTCTTACCCCTATTTGGGTTGTGATCCGTGTTCTTGGTGCTGCATTCACATTATTCGCACTTTATAAGGTTGGTCCAGAGTTCATTTGGAGCGCAAATACCGGCGGGCTAGTATTGCATGATCTATTGCCATCACTTCTTGTTACCTTTTTCTTTGCCGGCTTATTACTGCCATTATTATTAAACTTCGGCTTACTCGAGTTCTTAGGCACTATTTTAAGTAAAGTCATGCGCCCTGTATTTCGTTTGCCAGGTCGTTCTGCTATTGACTGTATTTCATCATGGCTTGGTGATGGTACGGTTGGTGTGATTTTAACAAGTAAACAATATGAAGAAAAAAAATATACACAAAGAGAAGCTGCTGTTGTTGCAACCATGTTTTCACCAGTCGGTATTTCGTTTTCTTTGGTGGTATTAACACAGGTTGGCTTAGAAAATTACTTTGTTCCTTTCTACGCAACAATTTGTCTGTCTGGCATTATCGCAGCAATGATTATTCAGTTTCTGCCACCGCTAAGCTATAAAAAAGACACATACATTGATGGTAGCAAACCAGATCTTGATAACGAACTTATTCCGGAGTCACTGTCAGCTGTCAAATACGGCTACCAACTAGCGCTGGAAAGAGCGAGTAAAGTAAAAGGCATAAAATCAACGTTTAGTGAAGGTCTACAAAATTCATTAGATATGATGTTCGGTGTATTACCAGTGATAATGGCTGTTGGTACGATTGGTTTGGTTATTGCCGAAACAACACCGTTATTTGCATGGTTAGGTGTACCTTTTGTGCCACTATTAGAGCTATTAGATCTACCTGAAGCACAAGCAGCAGCAGAGACGGTACTGGTTGGTTTTACTGATATGTACGTACCATCGATTATCGCAGCATCAACCATTGAGAGCGATATCACTAAGTTCGTGATTGCTGCATTATCTATCTCTCAGCTAATCTTTATGTCGGAAACAGGCTCGGTAATCTTATCAAGTAAGATCCCAGTGAACATCATTGAGTTAATCGCGATCTTCATTCTACGTACATTAGTTACATTACCTGTAATCGCATTATGTGCGCACATGTTGTTCTAATATAACCTCAGTTGCGGCAGTCATGCCGCAACACTTTTTCCAGGCAGTTATCTCCTGCTTACGAAGCTCCGCATCGTAATAACATTTATCATCACTATATTTTCCGACATCTTTTATGGAATTGGTTATACACTTTTTCGATTACAACCTTTTTGTTTCTGCCATCAGGGTTGCTTTCCATAACTGATAGAGCACAACTTTTATATTTCATACGAAAATTGGTGGAATATAAATTCACTCGCCGTTACCACCCTGTAAACCTTTGTACTAAATATAACTAAGATACACTTCATTCATGTAATTTCTTTAACGCCTCACATAAAATAGCAAGGCGATAAAATAACAAGTTTATGGCATTCTACCAACGTCGATACAGCTCATAATATCTTTTAAGTCACACGCTTTATTAAGATAAACGTTTTTTTGATTTTCACTAGTAGTTATTTTAGCTGCAGTGCTACAACCGGAAATATTACCCATTTCACAACTTTTAGCGAAGTACAACAAAGCCCCGCTCTTATCACGAAGAGGCTCTAAACCACGCCAAGCAAAAGTGTAACATGCGTCTGAATCATTATTACTACAACAAGCAGTATGCGCGTCTTGTAAGGGCTTGGGGAATTTATCAACTTCAGCGACGCAAACCTCAGTGACCTTAGCAGGTCTTGGTGGCGGAACCATAACGAAAAAGCTTTTTTCAACCACAACCTCATTTTGCAGTAGCACACTTATGTTCCATTGCCCGTTCAGTAATTCAGCGTCTGATTCGAACTGCCACATCGTATAGTTGCTACGACCAAAATACATCATATCCTGCCAGCTCGTTACCGTGGTCTTTTTACCATTAACTAGCATTTCAGGGTGAGTAACTTGAATTGTCACAGGTAAATGTCTTTGCTGTTTACCGGCTACCTCATCTATCGGCTTAACACTATATTCAAAACCAAAATAGTGACCTTTTTGTGCGGGCACAGCTAAGGTGCGCTTATATTTATAACCAACGGCCTGACCACCATTAATAATTGGCTGAGCCAAACCAGACTGAGTTATTTCAGCCGTGATCAGTTCTGCAGTTAATGACATTTTAGATTCTGTTTCTGTAATCTTGCTATTAGAACAAGCGGCTAAGCTAAGTAAAAGCACTAACGAAGATGCAATTTTTAACACTGAATTATTTTTTACCACACTAATTTCCCTATATTGATAATATTAAGGGGTACATAATAACCAATATATAATAAAATCAAAGTATTATAGTATTGTCTTAATAAATTAATACCGCATTTTAGTTCGTTATGTTTATGCCAGCGTTCAACTATCACTCTCATCATCCAACTTATCGCCAAATACGAGTTAAATCTAATAGAACACTTCTATTGATAAATTTATTTTCCTTGGAATTATATTTCTAAATAAAAACAATATGATTAACTCAGTTGGAACAAACCTTAATCTAAATTATTTAACTAGGAGTGATAATCATGAGTAACTTACTTAACCAAGCAAAAACTATCTACACTGCCGCAAAAGACACAGCAAAAACATCTATCACTGCTGGTTTTGGTGTTTATGGCACCGTCGTTGATGAAGCATCAAAATCATCAGATAAAGCAACGCAACTTTTTGAATCTCTTGTTGAACGCGGTTCGCAAGTTGAACATAATCTAAAAGAGCAAACGTCTTCAATCTTTGCTAAAAAAATCACGTTAGAATCAGTTGAAAATAAAGTGCAAAGTATCACAAGTCGTTTTACTGGTGTTCAAGGCTCAAAATTGAGTGAATTAGAAGGCAAAATGGACCAACTTACTACGCTGGTTGGCGAACTACAGACTAAACCTAAAAAAGTGACTAAAGCACCGGTAACTGTAACTGCTGAAGCATAGTTATTTAACTATCGTGGTTAATTGAAATGAGCCTCCTGACTGGAGGCTTTTTTGATCTTGGAATAGAGTACAAACGGCTTGTTAGAATTGCAAATCACCACTCGGGATTCCCCCTAAACTGGCAAGGTGATGACTTGTATTTTCTGGTGCTACAGCGAATACTTATACTTCACCAGCGCTATTTAATATGGGATTAATCAGTTTCGCCTCATCGCGAGTTTCATGCGTAAATAAAAGTATATTTCCTTCAAAACCAAATGATTCTAGTTTCTCACTCTGATAGCGAGTGATATTAATGCCACCTATAGGGTTACCAATCATTGGAAGTATAATTTTATTATAAATATCAGCTATAGTTTTCTTAGAATCCACATCTAATTCTTCATCTAATTCACAGCCGATCTGAGCAAGCTTAACCTTATCCAAAGGTTCATTATATTCTGTATTCTTATACGTAAACGTTAACCGATATGAAGCCATTTTACGTTCCTTATATATTTACGGTTCGAATAAAATATGCGGGTTAACACTTGAAATTTCAAGCCCTCGATATAAGAATACTACGCGTTGGTAATCGCGCTTAAGTTCTTTATTATATATCTAGCTTTTGCCCCAAACCTCACGTATCCCCAAACCAGAAAAAACTACAGATTTACAGTTTCTACTACTTACACTGTCAGGCATTACATCCGTTAAAAACACCGCAACGTTCATTTCTGTAGCATCCTGTATTCGAGCGCTCAATAGTGCCTTTTGGCAACCTTTACCGCGATAGTCTTCTTGCGTATATGCGCTCTTATTCTGCATTGTTCCCTCAATATAGAATGAAATATAATACCTCTCGAAGAGGAAGAAAATAGTTGGTGATAATAGTGAAGCGGAACAGAGCCAGCTTTTTCCGCTTGAATACTCTTTTTATATACTTACACTACACTTCAATATTGATTTATTTCCAACAGTAACCAAATTTGATTTAGTACTTTTAATATTAATCTCGTATTTATTTAACGACTTTTTAGCTTTTTCAATAGCTGCATTCATACATTTACTACTTGATTGAACAAGAGGTTCCTTATCCGGTATTTCATACGAATAAGAAAATACATCTATTTCATCATTTGAATCGTCTTTGGAAAATTTATCTTTAACCGAATTGTAAATATCTTTGCTTACATCGACTGAATCTGACACTAGATTATCTGGTGCTTTTATATTTATACACCCAGACAGAGAAAATACTGCACTTAAAACTATTATAACTGACTTCATCATCTTCCTTTATTGATATTTAAAAATAACCAAATGAATAATATAGTATTTATATAACAAGACTCTCGATCACCCAAATCTGCTCAGCCTAGTCAAGAGCAACGAATCAAATAAAAATAAGATACTAATCTGACATTAGAGCCTATTCTAGAAAGTGTGCAGTCCTGTTACTTCTTTTTCAATCCTATTAATTATTCACAATGATAATTATACGACTGATTTTATTAACATTTAATTTTATAGCAAGGAAAAACAAAACTATTTTCTGATAAAGTGTGACAAAGCTGAAAAATAAACAAATAACACGATATGAAATTATCGTATCTGATTAAAAACGCCGGCAGAATGACGGCGTTAGGATAGGTAACATATTAAAGGATTGATCTATAAGAAATAAAGCTCTAATAGGACATTTTAATCGGGTGTGGTTTGGTTTCAGGTTCAATAGCTTGATATTAAAGTGCTGTAACACGCACTGATAAGTTATTTTTTCGCCTTTTTACTTTCAAATTTTTTAGTATACTCACCAGGCTCTGATTTTGAACGCCAAACTTTGCGTCCTTTTGAACGGAGTCTTTTTAGAACTTGTAACTTTTCACGTATGTTTGAAAAATATGCCAACTTATTTTTCTCTTCTTCAGATAATAGCTTTGGGTTATGTCGCGAAATTAAACGAAGTAGATGGTAGCGTGTTACTTTTTTAGAAAAAAACCACATTGGTGACCAAGACATACCCCGAAGAGTCACGCGTTCAAAATCAACTATAGAAACCTTGTCACCTTTAATAAGTAAATCGCGCTCAGGTAGAGAGTGACGAGCTACACCTGCATCTAACATTCTTTCAACCAGTAAGCGCAAATGTTGCAGTGCTTCATCAGAAAGTTGCTCCTTATTCTCACCAAATAAACGAGTCATTGTTAGAGTTGCATCATCATCTTCATATTTAATTATTTCAGGAAAACCAGACAGACCAGTTAATCTGAGCAGCGCGAATTTTTCGCGATTATAACGTTTTTTGTAATTTGGTCTAACTTTAAAAGTTTTTACTACTTCATCATTGCCAATTTCGACCCGCATTTTACCCGTTTCATATATTGATACCATACCCACCAACAAACCTCTCACCCTTACAAAGAATACCAGCCTAATACCACTGGAATGACGCTAAAAATAAACAACAACCCCTTGTAAAAATCACCACCAGAAAAACCATACACTAAAGTCTATGCCCTATATGGGAATAATGGAAAAACAATTAGAATTATTTCATATAGAAAAGAAACTAAGAAAAAAAACAGAGGTTGCCATGCCCAAATTAATGCTCATGAATGAGCACTAGTCTAAACAGGAATCTATACTAATTGAAGACCGAATTTGTGGCAAGCCAAACACTGTAAACCATCGTAAATCATTGTAAATACAATATTATTTATTTACACTTCGCTAAAACTAGCGATAAAATAGCGCAAGCCAAACATTATTGCACCACGACTAACTCACCAAGCACGCTTAGACCATGACGCAAATACAAAAATCCCCCCAAACAAACTACTGCCAATGACTTTAAGGAGCTGACTTTCAATCAGAGCGTTGAAGAACGCAACTCGATCTGAGTCTAGAAATAGATATAATATCCGTAGATTCAATTAACTGCCTTATAAGGCCCAAGTCCAACCCTACTATTAAGATCTACTAGCGCGAGCGGTGTGTAGTCATCAATTAGCTTTAATTTTTTGAGTACAGAGACATGGACACTTGGGGTATTTATATCGGTTACCGATGCGACCCTCGGCTCCTTTCCTCCATAGTAAAATTTGTATGAGTCATGTATTTTTTTCGATACATCTTCAGGGTAAGGATAATAACGAGTATCCAATTCCACTTTGTGTTTTATTTTGGCTATCATCCAATTAAATGCAACATTAGAATGATGCCTTTCTTTGTATCCACCTCCGACATCAGCATGAACGCCAGAAAACCAAACCTGCTCTATGACTTGATTATCAGTACCAGCACGCATTGCCCATAAGGTAGGCTTAAACGTTTCTCTCTGCTCATCAATTGAAACAGCATGGTAAGCATGCAAAATATCTTTATTAAGCTTTGTATCATGAAATTGAAGGTATTTATTGGTGATTTCTTTTAAGAATCCGATTGGGATACCAAGTGAACCGACAGTGTCCCATACGCCAACCACTTCGATCTGACAATTGGTATTATTTTGTTTAAAGCTATTTTTTTCGTGCTTATCAGCATACTTATAAATATCGAAAGCATGTTCAATCGACATTTCAGTAAGCTGATCTTTATTTAACAGCCCGCAGCTGTAGATCATACCAGCGAGTGAACGGGCGGTATATGCACCTCGGCTAAAACCCAAAATAAAGATTTTATCGCCACGCTCATAATGTTTACATAATTCGAAATAGGCTTCTCTTATGTTTTTAGCCAGCCCCCACCCTGATATTCCACCAATAAGACTATTGTACCAGTGCGAACCGACACCTTCGTCGTAATACACCACTTGCCGCTTTGGTTGTGTTTTATCTAAGATATCCCACAAATTTCGAACATTGGTTTCTTCGTTTTCTGTATGTCCATCTTCATCTGGTTTGTTCCATGTACCATCTAAACAAAGAATAATGTTTTTACTCATATTTCCTCCTATGTGATGAACGGATATTTATCATTAGGAGTTTATTTGTTTGTGATGGAATTATATTTCTAAATAAAATCAATATGATTCATTCTGTTGGAACAAAACTGAATCTACATTATTTAACTAGGAGTGATTATCATGAGTAAACTACTTAACCAAGCACAAACTATTTTCACAGTCGCAAAAGATACTGCAAAAACATCAATCACTGCTGGTTTTGGTGTTTATGGCACTATCCTTGACCAAGCATCAAAATCATCAGATAAAGCAACGCAAGTTTTTGAATCTCTTGTTGAGCGCGGTGCGCAAGTTGAGTCAAACCTGAAAGAGCAAACGTCTGCAATATTTACTAAAAAAACCACATCAGAGCCAGTAGAAACTAAATTGCAAAGTATCACTAGCCGTTTTACAGGTGGTCAAGATTCAAAACTCAGTGAATTAGAAAGCAAAATTGATCAACTAACGGTACTGATTAGCGAACTAAACACAGCACCAAAAAAAGTGACTAAAGCTAAAGTAACTGCTGAAGCATAATAATACGTTAACTGTCGTAGTTAATTGAAATTAGCCTCCTTATTTGGAGGCTTTATTGATCTTGGGATAAAGCGCGAACATAATCTTTATCTTCTCCTTTAGCAATCACGATAACCCCTTTATGCATCAAATTTGTATAACAGGACTCTCGCCCACCAAATCCGCTCACCCTAGCCAATAGAAAATGATCGAATAAAAGCGATGAAACGAACCGTTGAAAAAATCGAAAATCACATAATTGAATATTATTTGAGCGTTGCAACAAAGCAGATAAGACTAAAAAGCCATCGCTTAACATTACCAATTCTGAAAATAATGGGTTAATTACTTAAACCGAACTGAGACTCCCCCCCCTAAATCACACCCAACACCCAATTAAGTGTAATACATCGCCATTCCTTTAATATCAACAGATTAAACCAACGCAACGTAAATTCGAACTCGCAAAACCATCCAGCACCACCGGTTAAAAAACAACAAAAAAGAAACGATAATGTAACAAGGTGGTTTTTATTTCGCATATATATGTGATAAAGATCTAAAAAACCATTAAAAAAGTGCGGTAATATTCAAATTAAATAACATTTAATTAATATTCTTAATTATTAATGTAAGTTACTTGACGCAACATATAATGCTTGAAGGATAAGGTGAACACTATATTTACGCGACTAATATCTACACTTAGCTTTAACCGTTTCGACCTCGATATCACTTACTTTTCCTCAAGCAGATCTTCCGGTTATGAATATCTAATCATGACGGAAACTGACGCTCTAACAATAAATAATACCGAATTACCCGTGGTGTATAACAACATCCTGCGTTATCCGTTTGCATCAAGTTATGCCTACAGTACGAACAAGGGGCAGACCCTTTCTGATTTTCTGACACTCAATATTCAAGCAATTAATGGTCGATGAAAACAGCCTAACTTCAACGATGTTCATGTCTTTGAGTTCGGATATGGAATTTGTGCAAGCAAAACTTCATTACTCATATTGTGCTGCGCAATACCAAATTAATACTCAAGCTAGGGTCAAACCTGACCCCCTATAAATTTAAAAAATGAACACGAAGGATTTACTATATGTTTAATAAAGGATTTACAGTTTTAGCTTTAACTATTTTATTTTCAACTGTCGCTGTTGCAGCTAGTTATATACCGACTATTGCAACTAGTCATACACCACCGACTGTCGATATAGTCACAAGCACAACTCATCACTTTAATTTCAGCGATAAAAAAGAAGTATCTGCTATTTTTTCGGTTAAACCTAAGGGATTAACATTATTATCCGCTGTTGTTCAGAGTGAATCAGTGGACGACCCAGATCAAGTTAAAGAGTACAGACTTGATGATATGACATTTTCTATCGCTGACGATGAATATGTCTTTAAGAATACAACACCACAGAAAGTGAGTCAGATCACGGTAAATTATAATGATGGTATAACGAATGATAACGTTGCGTTATTAAGATTTGATACCGTTATTGAACCCTTTAGCTCGGTTGTATTTGAACTACCAGGGTTAGCATTCAGCAATATTCGTCATAATGACCAGATGAAGCTATTTTTACCTCAAGTCATCTTTCCACCCAAGGATAAGTCTTGCGATAGGGTGCCAAGATATTGTTACCTACCACCTAATCCAAAACAAAAAACAATATATAATACACACATAGTGATGTTGCACAATGCATTGAATACCGTTGCATTTCCCCCATTTATAACAAGAATAATTAATACATATTGCCCGTTTTTTAAGGAGTGTAAAAAGTATGGCACTCAACCCTTGTCATATGCATCACGTAATATGCTTTCATTAGGCGCTGAGGGTCATACGTTTAACATACGGGTATTGGCTGGCGATTATTTTTCTGCTGGCAGGGGTGGTGGTGATAGAGCGTGGATTAATAATAAAAAAGCAGCGAACACCTCAGGTAAAGCGGCTGTTTATGAAGGTTATATTACAAAAGGTTCAGGGAGTTATAGACCCTATCATCAAAGAACCTACAATACATTCTTTCATGAAACAAATCATGCATTTGGTTTTTCCCATGATTCAGCAATGACTTATGGGTTAGGTGTTCCGTATAGCCAAGTCTTTATTACTGAAAATTTTTCAGAAATAGACAGAACAACGATCGGTGAAGTAAACGTACCGTCTGTATTTGTGACAACGGAGCTTAACGCAAAAAATGAAATGACATTGGCATTTTATTATTTACCTGATGAAAAGGAATATGAACAGGTTTCACTTACGATGCTAGGGTTATCACTTAATAGCGGTAGTGTTGCTTATAAACTCGATCGTTATAACAAGCCTGTTGATAATACCTTAGTGTTGCATTTTGATTCATTACCCACTGCAACGACATATATTCGTACCCATAATACCGATACAAAATATTTATCGACCATTAAACTCTTTCCGAGTGAGTTAGTGCCCGTTATTACCTATAATATCGAAGGCAATGACTATGGCATTCTCGATGATAAAGAGTTACTTAATAAAGATTATGATGGTAGACAGATCCGAAATATTTGTACAAATATGGATGGGTTACTTGCAACAAAAGATGAATATCAACGTCTTTGGTACGATTTAAAAGAGAATAATAAATTGAATCTATTACAGGAACGCGTATTTTTATCGAGAGATGGACCATCGAATAATACAATATGGAAATTAGAGTTTAATGACGATGCAATGTTAGCGAGTCAGCATTCTATAAATGATAAACTAGGTACTGATAAATCGCTGGTTTGTATTAAATAATAATTGACCTATTGCGTATTTTAATAACGATATTACGCAGTTAAAACTTGCATCTGTTTACAGGTTTTAACTGCCTCTTTTCCGTTTTGATATAAAGCTTCATTTTCAACCCAAATGTAGTTGAGCCTTTTTTAAGGTTCTGCCAAAAGCTAATTTATATATGTAAACATAACAATAATTAACTAAAAATGATGGGATGATTTCACACTAAATTTAGGAATCAAGTAACGCCGCAAACAGTAGCCAGAGGTCGATTGCTTTGTCTTGTTAGGTAATCTATCTATTAACAATATCAGGTGGCGTACTGCAAACTGCATCGATGACTTCATCTGAGCAGATTAACCTGTAATGAACAACTTTCTCTATTCTCTATCGCAGTGTATTTTAACTAGCTCTGAGCTTATTAATCTTTGGAATGTTGAATCTTCACCAGACTCTTCTTCAGCATAACCAGGAGAGGATTCTTCCCTGATATTAAAATAAACACATCCTTTAAAGTAGAAATCTGCTTGATTCTTCTCATGATAAATAGCTGGGTAAGACATAACGTCATTTCCATATCCTCACCTAACATTTGTATAACAGGACTCTCGATTCCCCAAATCTGTTCACCCAAATTAATAATGACTAGTCGAATGAAAAATAAGATAAAATACCAATCTGATATTAAATCAAACTCTGAGAAATATAAAAATAACACAGTATAAAATCATAATATTTAATTAAAAACGGCAGTGCGATTAACACTACCTATATTGCGAACTGTCGTAATGATGAAACTTACTCCGCCGAAGACTTACTTTTAAGTTGTTTTATTTCAGCTTTTAACTTTCTGATTTCTAACCAGTCAACACAGAACACAACAACAATGATAACGATAAAATAAACATCGATATATTCTGTTATCAAAGGAGATACAATAAATGCAAATGTTGCAAATCCAAGCCCTGCGATGCTCAATAAAAACTTATCCTTATGAATTCAAAAGTCATTATGCTATCACCCTCGCTCGTATACCGTATGCCTTTCGATTTGAATAGATGTTTTAGCTAAAATAAAACTTAAAAATCTATTTCATTAACCATAAAGAACAGCAAAAGTGAATTGAATTGACTAGCCATCAACATTTTATAAGCACCAACAGCCACCAGAATAATGATAAGCGTCACATTATATTATTGATAGAATGAGTTAAATCACACAACTAAAGCTCATGAAAAACATTCATCACAATTTATAAGTGTATCCATACCAAGACACCCACCCGCCTTTTACTATGTATTGTCCTATAAAACTAGATTATAAAAGGGCAAACATGAAAAATACCTTGTTCGTAATACTGAGTATTACACTATCAGCAGCTGCTTCTGCTACAGTCTGCAACCAACATCTCGCTCAAGGGACACCGAATAATAGTGACCAGATTTTATGTCGGGATGGTTATGCCGCAGGATATAACTACCAAAATAAAGTATCGAACTGGGTGGCTTACCACATAACTCAAGATAGTGTGAACGCTTTCTATAAACGCTCAAATAGCTTCCGCACAGATACTGAACTTCCAGCCGACTTTCGCGCTACAAGCCGTGATTATACAAAAACAGGTTATGATCGCGGCCATTTAGCGCCATCGGGCACTATGGACTTCTCTCAAGAATCTATGCAGCAAAGTTTCTTAATGTCAAATATGGCGCCGCAGCTACCAGGGTTTAACCGAGGGGGATGGAAAGGCCTAGAAGAAAAAGTACGACAATGGGCAAACACCTACGACGAATTGTATGTCGTATCAGGTCCTATTTGGGATGGTAATGAAACCTATATAGGTAACGGAGTTTACATTCCTAATAGTTTTTACAAGGTCATACTCGATCCAATTTATAATGATGCAATTGCATTTATTATTCCCCATAGAAAAGTATCTTCTTCTGAACTCCCCTCTTTCATCACAAGTGTTAACGAAGTTGAACAAGTTACCCAACTCGATTTCTTCAGTGACCTACCAGACAGTGTTGAAGATGAAATTGAAGGTAAGATATGGGATATGTGGTAATTCAGAACTGACCGAAAAGGCTAAAACTAGTGCGCATAAGAATGTTTAAATAAGTCAGTAGTTCGCGAGGTAAATCTAGCGAACTACTTCATCCTACATCTATTCAACAGATAGTATCTAGTTGCTTTCGAACAATACGACTAACCTCAAGAATGGCACATCTACTATCAAGAGATCTAAGCTTATCGATATAAACAACCCTTTCAGCCAAGACATCTTTTGTAAGATGAAGTTTATAAACCAGCTCTCTAATAACTAAAGAAAGTTCGCTTTTCTTTTTAAACAACCACTTCGTATGTACCACCTGAAAAAACTCCATAGAAAAATGTATCGTTTTCTCACTATCTTCAAGTAAATAATCAAACTCAAAAAATAACACTTCACCATTAATAGCTTCATTATTTCCAGCTATGACATGGAGGTTAGATAAATTATGAATACGATTAAATGTTTTAGTTGTCGTGAGTTCGACAATTTAACGAATATCATAATCAATAGCTCGATTGGCTGTAGGAATTATAATTATATCCTGCATTATTTCTAATTATATAGGCATCTAACTATACAATATTAAAGGGATTTTAGTCTGATGAATGATTCGCTATGTTAATTCTAGCGAACTAACTCCCTCCAAAAGTTAGTTCAGACCTGTAACTAACAGCCATCAAGCATCCCTGCGTGTTTCCATATTTGTTGTAATAAAAAATTGAGGGGGCCACCACAAGTCTTAGTATTAAAATAGTATATTCCATATCGTTATTTACTTATGAAAATTATCTATAAAAAAACATTTGAAAAAAGATCACTTTATTATATAAAATAATTTCCAAGAGGAACGTTTCACTGAAAGTCTCTCTTTTAACACTATGATTTATTTTGTATTGCTTCTTTGGAGGATATATTATGAACACTATCGATTTAACCCCTCTTTACCGTAGTACGATTGGATTTGACCGATTTGCTCCTTTATTTAGTAGTTTATTAGGTGGCGATAGTACTGTACCAACTTATCCACCTTATAATATTGAAACTCATGGAGAAGAGAAATATTCAATTACAGTAGCTGTAGCTGGTTTTTCTGAGCATGAACTAGATATTAATGTAGAAAAAGGTGTCCTTACTGTTTCTGGGGACAAAGGGTATAAAGAGGATAAGGAAAAACACCAATTCCTTTATCAAGGCATAGCTAACCGGATGTTTAAACGTAAGTTTAATCTGACCGAAAATGTAGAGGTCACAGGTGCTAATCTTGAACATGGGTTATTAACAATTAACCTGGTTAAAGAGATACCAGAAACTATGAAGCCTAAAAAAATAGCCATTAATCAGGAGGTCGAAACTATAGACGATCAAACTAAAAAGGTCATTTGATTTAGTGTAAGGGCTGCTTTGCAGCCCTATTTATCTTAGATACTTCGTGAAATATAGCAAACTAACTCCCACCAAGAATTGTTCCAGGCACGTAGCTAACGTGCCATTAAACATGCCAATAAGATTACCTGCTGTCACAATAGATAAATATTACTAGGTAATAATTATTGCCATTACTTAAACCCGAACATCGCTGCTGAAGTCGTTGCGGTGTTGGGACCTACATTGTTTGTTAAACCCCGTTTAAA
>NZ_FPLG01000084.1:0-11621 GCF_900120065.1 Moritella viscosa | reverse complement strand
CGGCTTTCAGGCCGGTGGGCATGGGTTGTGACTTATAAAAATAAACCCAAGCTATGTTTCCATATCCTTGGGTATCAATTCTATCTTTGTACGTCAATAATCGCGTTATTTAATTTGTTATCTTACGTGCGGATTAGTTCTTTTTTCGTGACCGATTGTCGATGTCGGTCCGTGGCCTGGGAAGAATACCGTTTCTTCTGGTAATGTCCATAACTGGCCTTTGATCGCGGTCATCAAGGTATTAAAGCAACCTTGTGGGAAATCAGTACGACCGACAGAGCCATTGAATAATACATCACCAACAATTACTTGTTTTGTTGCTACGTGATTAAATACCACATGCCCGGGTGTATGGCCTGGGGTATGCAGAGCAGTCAATTCTTGATTACCAAATGCAATAATATCACCGTGCTCTAACCAACGTTGAGGTTCGAATGGTGGGACTTGTGGAAAACCGAACATCTGACCTTGCATTGGTAGTTTGTCTAACCAAAACTTATCGGCAATATGTGGACCTTCAATAGATACATTTAATGCTGCAGCAAGTGCTTCAGTGCCGCCAACGTGATCAATATGAGCATGTGTTAAAAAGATCTTCTCTACTTCTACGCCGTGTCGCTTCACTTGGCTAATAATCTTTTCAATGTCACCTCCGGGATCAACAATCGCGGCTTTATTGGTTTCAGGGCAGATTAATAGACTGCAATTTTGTTCAAAAGGCGTAACTGGAATGACTTTAACTTGCATTGCTTATCTCTCTTGGCTAGATAGTCGTGTTTGTTTAGCTATATACCCAAGTTACTTCAAAATACTGATTGCGTATCTTGAAGTAGCTTGGGTATATATAGTTGTGCTAGTTTACCGATTTGTAAGACAAGAGTATACGGTCTAAATTGTTGCGCTGTTGTTAATTGATGATCTGTGTCAAAGCAGATTTTAGATTGCTGGTTATGATAACAACCCTTATTTCTATTCTTTTAACGGAACTATTATGTATCCATTGCTGTTGAAAGCTCATTTAGCTTTATTGTTGATCAGTTTGTTAAGTTTTGCATTACGTACATTTTGGGCGATCAAAGGTTCTGAATATATTAACAATGAGGCTTTCTTTAAAATCCATAAGGTACTTAATTTGATACTTATTTTATCTGGTTTCGCGTTATGCGTGACGATCAATCAATACCCATTCGTTGATGCATGGGTAACTGAAAAATTTGTGCTGTTATTTGCTTATGTTGGATTTGCGATGTTAGCGTTTAAGCCTAAGATTAACTTAAAAGTACGTCAATTCTGCATTGCGGTGACTATGGTGTTTTTTGTGACTATTTTTTATATTGCGAAAACTAAAGTGGCGTTGTTTATATAAATATTGCGTTATCGTAAGCAAAGATCCATACGGATATATTGAATGACAAAGATGGCACTCTAGAGTGCCATTTTTATTACTTAGTGATTTTGTAATTATTTATAAAGAGACGTTGAGCTGACTTTTCGTTTTGCTTTTCTTCGTCAATAAATGATGACTGATTACACCTGCTAATAAAATAAAGGCCAAGATCAATAATGGCGTATTGCCATAATGGTTAAAAGGGGTTGCCCCTTGATAAGGCGTGACCTGTGCACGTAATACGGCTTTTTTGAATTGAGCTATACGACCCACTTCTTGACCCTGTGCATCGTAAATAGCAGTAATCCCCGTATTAGTACTGCGGATAACTGGGCGCTGGAATTCAAATGCTCGCATTCTCGCTATCTCTAAATGCTGATCTGGACCTATCGAAGAACCAAACCAAGCATCGTTACTTACCGTTAAAATAAAGCCGGTATCAGGTGTTACTGCATTCACTAAGGTTTGATTAAAGGCAATTTCATAGCAAATCGCGGTGGCAATATGTACATTACTTGCTAATAAATTTAATTGTTCCTCACCACCACGTTGAAATGATGACATAGGTAAATTAAATAAGGGCGCAATCGGCCTTAGTAGATCTTCAAACGGTACGAATTCACCAATGGGCAATAATTTATTTTTGTAATAACGGTCATTAACAGGGGAATGACCGTTATTATGTTGTTCTTGTTGACCGAGTACGATCACTGCATTGTAATACTCATCAATATTATCAACACGTTGGTAATTAATAATTCCCGTGATAAGGGTAGTATTCGTTTCGCGCATTAATTTTGATAAATAGTCCAAATAACTTTTCACTTGAAATTCTAATGCTGGGATGGCAGATTCTGGCCAAATAATAATATCCGCATCTGTATTATCTAAACTTAGTTTTAAATATTCATTGAGAATATCAGCGCGTTTTTCTGGTAGCCACTTTTTGTCTTGATCTGTATTACCTTGTACCAATGCAATTGACTTTATGGCTTGAGGGGTTGTCCATTGTTGACCTTTCAAGGCAATTGAAGACAATATGATAAGCGATACAACGGCGGCTGGCATGATGAATTTACGTTCACGATAAACATAATACAAACTGGCGGTGATGAAACAAACTGCGACAGTAATACCCTCGACACCGAGTATTGGCGCGTAGTTAACCAGCGGGTTATTCATCTGACTATAACCAAGTTCTAGCCAAGGGAAACCTGTCATCACCCAACCGCGTAACCAATCTGTGATTAACCAGATTGCTGGGAAGGCAATAAAGTAGCGTACTAAGGCTGAATGGGTGCTAAATCGGTTAACGAGATAGGCACAAAGCGCAGGGTAAATTGCAAGGTAAGCACACAATAGCAGAACCAGTAACCATGCAACGGGTGCAGGCAAACCGCCGAAATCTAAGATACTAACTGAAATCCAATGGAGACCTGCGACAAAGAATCCAAGCCCCCACAGAAAACCATATCCGGCCGCGTGTTTTGCTGATTTATTGTCAATGAAAAAGAGTAGGGAGAATAATGAAACGTATAAGCTAATGGTGTAATCAAACGGTGCAAAAGCAAAGACGCTAAGTGCGCCAGTAAGTGGCGCCCCTATTTTATGAATCAGTGATTTGATAGGTTATTCCTTTGTAGCAATTTACAGCGACAAGTGGAGTAACCTGCCACTGAGATGGTTAAGCTGATTCAGCTAAGCGATTCTGTTGTGCTTCTGGTACCTTCACTTGTAATTGGATGATACGACGGCGGTCAGCAGAAATGACTTTAAATTGGAAGTCGTCAACTGTAATGATCTCACCCTGCTCTGGTAAATGACCGAATGCATGGGCAATCATACCACCAATGGTATCAACTTCATCATCGCTAAAGTTTGATGCGAAGTAGTCATTAAAGTCATCAACTGGTGTTAATGCTTGCACTGAAAATACGCTTTTATTAATACGACGAATATCTTCTTGTGCGGATTCATCTTCATCGAATTCGTCTTCAATTTCACCAACGATTTCTTCAAGAATATCTTCAATGGTAACAAGACCTGAGACACCGCCAAATTCATCAACCACAACGGCCATATGATAGCGTTCAGAACGAAACTCTTTAAGGAGTTTATCAACACGTTTACTTTCTGGTACAACAACTGCTGGGCGCATAATAGAAGATAGCTCAAGGCTATCTGGCGCGCCAGTGAACACAAATTTGAGCAGATCTTTGGCTAATAAGATCCCTTCGATATGATCTTTATCTTCATTGACGACTGGGAAGCGCGAGTGCGCAGAGTCAATCATGATAGGTAAAAATTCTTCTACTCTCTGGCTCTTATCGATAGTAATTATCTGTGACCGTGGGATCATGATATCGCGTACTTTAAGTCCTGAGACTTCGAGCACACCTTCAATCATATCTTTTGTGTCTTGATCGATCAGTTCGCGATTTTCTGCATCTTGAATAACTTCTACAAGCTCTTCTCTGTTTTTCGGCTCACCTTGGAATAATTGAGAAAATTTATCAAAAAAACCTTTTTTTGATGAACCGTTTGTCGAGTGAGGTTTGTCGCCGTTCATAGTTTGTTGTACCTAAGTTATGTAACGTTAATGGTATTAATATTACTTTTCAGTAATATAGGGGTCTTCAAATTCTAGCTCTAGCATGATTTCGGTTTCAAGACCTTCCATCTCTTCGGCTTCTTCATCGATAATATGATCATAGCCGAGTAAATGTAAAGTACCATGAATAACCATATGCGCCCAATGTGCGGTCAGGGGTTTTTGTTGCTCTTGTGCTTCGTGTTCAACAACTTGTTTGCAGATAATTAAATCTCCAAGCAGGTCTAATTCAATGCCTTCAGGTACTTCGAATGGAAACGAAAGTACGTTGGTTGGCTTATTTTTGCCACGGTAATCATTATTCAATTGTTGGCTTTCTTCGTTATCAACAATACGAATAGTTACTTCAGCACTATCTTGAAAACGTTTAACGACTGCATTGAGCCAAGTTGTTAATTGTGCTTCGGTTGGTAATTGCTGTTCATCTTCAGTCGCAATTTGTAAATCTAACGTGGTATTCATTGGTCTTTATCCTTACGGGCAATGCTATCTTCAAAGTTTTCATAAGCATCGACAATTTTTGCAACAACAGGATGACGAACGACATCATTGGACATGAAAATATTAAAACTGATTTCTTTTACTGGCTCAAGTACATCCATTGCATGGCGTAAGCCTGATGTGATGTGTTTCGGTAAGTCAACTTGCGTAATATCACCAGTAATCACCGCTTTGGAATTAAAACCAATACGGGTTAAAAACATTTTCATTTGTTCAATAGTGGTGTTCTGACTTTCATCTAAAATAATAAACGCATCATTTAATGTACGGCCACGCATATATGCAAGTGGTGCAATCTCTATGACATTGCGCTCAATTAAACGTTCCACTTTTTCAAAGCCAAGCATCTCAAACAACGCATCATAGAGTGGGCGTAAATAAGGATCAACTTTTTGGCTTAAGTCGCCGGGTAGAAAACCTAACTTTTCACCAGCTTCAACAGCAGGGCGTGTTAATAAAATACGACGGACTTCTTGTCGCTCTAAGGCATCAACAGCTGCCGCAACGGCTAAATAGGTTTTTCCAGTACCAGCAGGACCAATGCCAAAGGTTATATCATGGGTTAAAATATTGGCAATGTAATTGGCTTGGTTGTCACCACGCGGCTTAATCATGCCACGTTTGGTTTTAATCACAGTACTAAAATTAGCTACTGCTTGCTTAGGCTCTGGTTCGAGTAATCGACATGCTTGTATCGCAAGATGAATTTTCTCTGGCTCAATATCGCTCACTTGGCCTTTTACTGGCTGAGTATCAATATGAAGATCACGGAGAATATCCATACAGCTGTGGGCATTAACCGGATTACCGGTAATGTGGAATTGATTATTTTGATAAGTGATTTCGACTTCTAAACGACGTTCAAGTTGTTTAATATTATCATCAAATGGGCCACATAAATGAGCGAGTCGCGCACCGTCAGCAGGTTCTAAAAATATATCGAGCGTTGTCGTATTTTTATTCAAAATCATCTCATTAGGCAGAGCCATTAAGGGTCATTAATGGCTCTTAGTCTATCTCTTATGGGTTGAACTTAGCAACACCTAGCTCATTGGGCTGATTGGTCGCACGTGCCAAGATTTCGCTTGGTTTAACAGCTGTACGTAGACCCATCTCATTTTCGCCACGGATGAACACACCGCGAATAGAGTTCGGGAATACATCAACAATATCTACATCTACAAACGTACCGATTAGATCTGGTGAACCTTCGAAGTTAACAACACGGTTGTTTTCGGTACGGCCAGTCAGTTCCATGATATTTTTCTTCGATGGACCTTCAACTAGAATACGCTGCGTTGTATTTACCATATTACGGCCAATTTTTTGTGACATTTGGCTAATACGTGTTTGTAAAATACTTAAACGTTGTTTTTTCTCTTCTAGCGAGACGTCATCTGGTAAATCTGCAGCAGGTGTTCCAGGACGCGCACTGTAGATGAAGCTGAAGCTAATATCGTATTCAATGTCTTCAATTAGTTTCATTGTATCTGCGAAATCTTGTTGGCTTTCACCTGGAAAACCGATAATGAAGTCTGAACTCATCACTAAACCTGGACGAGCTTTACGCAGTTTTCGGATCAATGATTTATATTCTAATGCTGTGTGCGCACGTTTCATCAAGGTTAAAATACGATCTGAACCTGACTGCACTGGTAAATGTAAGTGTGACACCACTTCCGGCGTATCTTTATATACTTCAACAATATCGCTGGTGAACTCAATAGGGTGACTGGTGGTATAACGGATACGGTCGATACCATCAATCGCAGCGACATAACGTAATAAGTCAGCGAATGAACACATGTCACCTTCGTGCATGTCACCACGGTAAGCATTGGCATTTTGACCAAGTAGGTTTACTTCACGTACACCTTGCTCTGCCAGCTGTGCAATTTCATATAAAATATCATCAAGAGGACGGCTTACTTCTTCACCACGTGTATATGGCACAACGCAGAATGTACAGTATTTTGAACAGCCTTCCATGATCGATACGAATGCTGATACACCTTCGGCACGAGGCTCTGGTAAACGATCAAACTTTTCGATTTCAGGGAAGCTGACATCAACAAGGCCTTTTTTACCGGCTTGTGCATCTGTAATCATTTCAGGTAAGCGGTGTAAAGTCTGCGGACCAAATACCAAGTTTACAATGGGTGCACGTTTTTGAATCTCAGCACCTTCTTGTGATGCTACGCAGCCACCAACACCAATCACTAATTTCGGATTGCGTTTCTTTAGCTTTTTCCAGCGACCCAGTTGGTGAAATACTTTTTCTTGCGCTTTCTCTCTGATAGAACAGGTATTTAATAGAAGAACATCCGCTTCCTCTGGGTTATCAGTCAGTTCAAAACCATTTTCGGCATTTAACAAATCTGCCATTTTTGATGAATCGTATTCGTTCATCTGGCAGCCCCAGGTTTTAATGTGCAGTTTTTTACTCATTATCCACGTTGCTCTTTATTATTTATTGCTATATTCGGGTTGTGTGAGAACACACAGAAGATCGCGTATTCTACTGCCTTAATAGTCTGTTGACTAGACGTTATCGCTGCTTCTATGTATAAATTTACTGTAATTTTCGTAGTACAAAGCAATCATTTCGACGTAAAGCTTGCTAGAATTCTGATTCAGATAAGAATTTACCCTTAAACGGTTCAGGAAGCACGATGCAGGAATTTGATGTAATTATTGTTGGTGGCGGAATGGTTGGTGCAAGTACCGCTAATCTACTCGCACCTTCGGGACTTAAAATTGCGGTAATTGAAGCGCAAGCGCCACCCGCTTTTTCATTTGATCAACCGATGGATCTACGTGTGTCGGCGATCAGTCTGGCCTCTCAGCAACTACTTGTTGCGACAGGTGCTTGGTCTAATATCAGAGAAATGCGTCTTTGCCCTTATCGCCGTTTAGAAACGTGGGATCAAGGTGGCTGCGAGATCAAATTCCATGCTAATGATATTGGTTACGACAAGCTAGGCTACATTATTGAAAACCGAGTGATTCAGTTAGGCTTACTCGAAGCAATGAAACGTCACAGTAACGTACAGTTGATGTGTCCTGAAAAAGTTGCCACTTTTGAGCAACGCAGTGAATATGCTGAAATTACGTTAACCTCTGGCGCTAAACTACGTGCTAAATTGGTACTTGCCGCCGATGGTGCTAACTCAATTATTCGTCAGCAAAGTAATATAGGTATTAGCAGTTGGGATTATCGCCAAAACTGCATGTTAATTAATATTAATACTGAACAACCGCAGCAAGACGTTACTTGGCAGGAGTTTTCGGCAACGGGACCAATGGCGTTATTACCGTTACCCGGGCATAAAGCATCGTTGGTCTGGTATCATCAAACCGCGCACATCAACTATTTAAGTAAACTGTCTCATGCTGAACTTAAAGTGGAAGTACAACAACATTTTCCTGATCTGATTGGGGGATTTGAGATCACCAATCATGGCTCATTCCCTCTGACACGACGTCATGCACAGCAATATTATAAAGGTCGAGTGGTGTTACTGGGTGATGCGGCACATACCATTAATCCATTGGCAGGACAGGGCGTTAATATCGGTTTTAAAGATGTGAATGTGTTATGTGAGTTAATTAGAAGTGCAGTGATAGAAGGTGAAGCCTGGGACAGTGAAGCATTATTAAAACAGTACCAACGCAGCAGAAAGCCAGATAACATGTTAATGCAAACCAGTATGGATCTGTTCTATTCGGTATTTAGTAATAACTCTGCACCTGCGAAGATACTGCGTAACGTTGGACTTGCTGTTGCACATCGCGCCGGACCCTTAAAGCGTCAGGCGTTACGTTATGCGATAGGCTTGGGTTAATTAAAGCTAGAATTTGTAACCGAAAGAGATATAAAGTGATGAAAATGTATAATCATCACTTATTCTTTTTCTTTCTTGATAATTTATATCTTTAATGAGCTCATCATACTTTAGCTTGGCTGTATTGACTTGATATTGTATACCTATATCGAAATTATCAGAGATTGAATACTTCCCTCCTAAACTGGCAATATAACCAAAACCGGAGCCTTTTACTTCCATCGGAAATATCCCTTCCTCAGATTCAGTACGTAGTATGTTGTAGCTTATTCCAAGAGTGGTAAATAATTTTATACTTTCAGCCGGACTGAAGTAGAGTACAGGGGCCACATGTGCTGAGTAGGTTGTTAAATTTAGTATTACGGATGAATTGCTAAAACGATAGAAACTATTTTTATGGAGCTCTAAGCCGCTTTTGACACCAAAGTAAATACTGTGGTTATCAGATAATGTTGCCAGTATGTGCGTTCTTTCTACGGCTAAACTATAATTATGCTCATTGACATCGATCGCGGAGTTCTCTGCTACCGATGTCGAACCTAATTTTAAGTCGACAAAATGGGAAGAGTTATCAAGAGCCTTGTTAGCATTGGCTGTACCCGTTGTTATTAATAACGCTATGGTGAGAATTATTTTATTCATTTTTATGTTCATCTTTTTGATTTAGAGTATTTTTGATTACGCATTAGATTTAGGGCAATCATGAGTATAATTAATATAAAGTCTATAGACGCAGCAGATTTTGCAGCGGTCGGTTTGGCTGGTGTGACAGGTGTGACAGGTGTGACAGGCGTGACAGGTGTGACAGGCGTGACAGGTGTGACAGGCGTGACAGCTGGTATTATATTAACAGTTGCTTGATAAGGTATGCCGTTATGCTCTGTGATGGTAATTTTAAAGGATTTTTCAGCTTTAATGTTACTAAATACTATGTGACCAGATGCATTGGTTTTACCTACCAAAGACTTGCCATCTGAAAATACCAAAGCCACGCGCGCACCTTCGATAAGGTTAGCTTGAGTTCGCACTGTAATATTGAAGGTTGTTATTTCACCTTGAGTAAGTGATTTATCGTGGTCGGCATATAATTGCTGAGGTTTTGCTGTCCGTAATTCTAATTCAGGATCGCCGTACCAGTTAAATAGACGAGCTGTTAATACAGCTATTTTGCTATTGGCCGTGTAGTGCGTAAAAACACGATCTTTTGCCCGATTTAACGCAATGGCTGGTTTCCATGATGTGGGATATAATTTACTCGACCAATTGGTATCGTAATCGTCCCAAAAGGTATCCATGATACCGATATGAAATAAATCATTATATCCAGAATAACTGACACGTGCTGCACCGGTAAACCCTACAGAACCACCGCTAGCACTTCGCATCCAAGATTCGGCAAATGTATCTTTACCATCAAACCAGCCTGTCGCACAGTTTAGGCTGAAAACGACTGGGGTAAGCGTATTACTCGTTAACGTGCTGACATCTGAACTGATAAATTGAGGATCTGCCCAACCTTGACCTCCGGCATAACCATGGTCGCGATGCATTACAAATCCGACTCCGGAATTAATGATGGCTGTAATGTCATCTCTGTCACCTATGCCCTGGTTTTTCCACACTTGTGGAACAATTGCGGGAGGGGGAATTCTGCCTGCGCCATAACCCCAACCGCCATAAGTTAAGTTTTTATTGGTTGCGGAATCCCACTTTAACGCTGTATGAATCTGAAAACCTTTATTAAATGGATCTACTGTCTGGTCAAAAAAATCATAATCAGGCCCAAGAAAATCGGCTAGACGGTGCAAATCCTCCATAAACATGCGATCGGCTTTTAAATCGCTGTTGCTGTCCTGGAATTGACCTGCTAATAAGACATGATTATAACGCTCACTGATTGCTGGTTTTTTTTGGTATGTTAAGGTTTTATTGACCATCGCAGTTATCTGATCGGCTGTATCACCAGGTAAGCGGCCGATGACGATATCGGGGTAGTTATCATTACCGTCAAGTAAGCTATATTCAAAATCGGTATACCATTTATGGTCTTTACCATGAAAAGAGTGACCAATCTGTTCCCAGGCCGGTAAATCTTCATGATCACCGACTAATAATACATAACTTGTCATGGTCCCATTACCATAAGCATCTTTAATGAACGCCTTAATTTCTTCTTGGCTATTACCCGATATATCTGTAGAGGCTACATAAACCTGATAACCCATCTGGCGTTTCCATTCTGCTAATGGTGTTACCGCATGAATAAACTCTGGTGGGGTAATAATCAAATAATCGGCCTGTTGGGAAGCTGATAATGATGTATCTATTTCAAAATTACTATTTGTACCGGATTTGCCTTTACCTTTATGTGGGAATTCATTTAAGAGGGGGTCTTGGCGTCTTTGCTCATTACCTTTTATTTCAGGATAAAGATACTGTAAATGGAAACGAACTTTTGTTGCAAAGCGTACTGTTTTGTTTAGTGGGTTGAAGTCGATAGGGTGATATCTTGCTGTAATAAATTTTTTACCGCGGATATAAACTGGAGATAAAAGTGTAACTGGGGCAGCTATGCTACCTGCCATCTGTATATATGCGTCTTCATTTTTAATAAATGGTAATCGCTCATCGGGACGCTCACCATTCATAAGGGCAACATCAGGAAAAGGCTGTTGAACAGGGTCTATCGTTGTGTTGATAAATGTGTCAGACCAAAGTATCTCATCAATGATTAACTCAATGTCTGCATCATTGGGGATCGATAGCATTTGCGAATAACTTTCAATATTAGGGTTACCTGGTATTTTGTTCCCCCCACCATCAGGTAATAGAATACGGCTGTATGTAATGCCATCATCCAGTACTACTTTTGCAAATATGGCTGAGTGCAAAGTCGCTTCAAAATTTTGACCATAAGCATCTTGGCTGATAATTGAGATATGTTTAGTGCCTTTCTCTGATGGGGAACCAAAAAAAATTTCTTTTTTATCTACAAGTTTACTATCAACATGCTCAGAAGCGATTACAGGTAGTACGGATAAAAAACAGATCATACTGAGTAATATTTTTTTCATTATGAATTCCAAGTAGACGAATAAAATATATATACGTGAAATTCTGCATTTATAATAACGATTAGTAAAATAATAAAAAATTATTTTACTATAATTAAATTTTATTAAGGAATAGATTAATTATTATTGAACGTTATTAAAATTAATTATCTATACATAATTATTATACAAAACTTATATTGTTTAATATTTTGGTTGTTAAT
>NZ_FPLG01000028.1:0-6069 GCF_900120065.1 Moritella viscosa | reverse complement strand
TTGTTGTAAGCCGTTACGTTTACATTGAAACTCAGTTCAATGTCATTCACTTCTAGGATGATCTTTTGCTCTAACGCCATGGTCATTCTCACTCTTTATTTGGGTTTAAATCAGCTTGGTTTAATTCTATTTGGTTTAATAAGGTGTACGTAAAAGTACTGCCCCATTGCTGACTGCTTTGATGGCAAAGGGCCATCAGCTTATTAAAATCATTCGGGTTAGCTAATACCTGGCAACCTGCAGACCACTTGTCGACTTGCTTTGACTCATGATTTGCACTCGCTCGATGGCAATTAATACCGAAATAACCACGTTGTAAATGACTCTCACAATCGAGTTTATTATCATTGTTGTTGTCTCTATAAACAGTGACGGGTTTATGCTGCACTAACGCAGGGTATTTTCCCTGGTGATAACCAAATGTCCATAAACTGCGGTGCTGCATGGCGGCAAGTACTGCAGTGCCATCCACATTGCACGGGTTCTCACGGTAATAAGTACCTGCGTCCGTGGTACATTTAAAACTGACAAGCTGCCATTTACCGTCTTGCTGATACAAAACGCAAAGCACGTCGTTAAAACTGTTTGCTTTGGTATCACTGTTGCGAACGCCAATAAGGTTAAGGTTTAATTCACCTTCAAATACTTTGTAGTGTTTGGCTTGCATAGCCTTAAGCAACGTACTTGCAGTGAGGTTTTTGATTGCTGCCATTACAGGTCTCTCACTTCTTCTGCAGTAAGATAAGGAATGCCATTGATTTTGATAAAATCAGTCGACGTCACCGGCCCTTTGATCGTGGTAGTGTCTTCTTCACCGCCTTCCGCTTTGATATTTAAGATCTCATCTAACTGCGGCAGTACACCAAAGGCTTCAATATTCTTGGTGCCGGCGGCAACTTCCGCTAAAAACGAAATATCAAAAGGTTCGATACCTTTCCAGCTACCTGCCGTTTTAGCCACATCCTGCAGAATAAGAAAGTTTTCATGGTCTAATTTAATAGTGACTTCGGCGTCAACCGGACCGTCGATATAGCCTTTGGTAATACCACGTACTTTTTTGGCTTTACGGCCATCGGTGATTTTTACGCTGGCTTCGATGACATGCACCATTTTGTCACCAATGAAAATATCAAAGTCTTTACCGCCCAATGCTTTTACTGACATGTTTTGCTCCTTATTCGGCCTTATCTAGCATGATGCCGACAAGAATTTCACTCGGAGAGTCAATTGGCTGCACTTTGAGTAACACCCGTAATTGACGTTCGTTCATGAAGGTTAAACTGATTGAGTCATCTTTCGGCTCGCGTATTTCACCAGGGAATTTGTCTGCGCCTATGTTGATACTTTTCGCCATTGCGCGCAGTGGTTTGCCTAAAACACGTTTACCAAAGCTGATCCCCGTTGGTGAATTATTTAAACGGCGATTCTTAATTTGATAGATAGCAATAATACGAACCTGACGTGCAGCTTTATCGACGATACGACCGGCTTCAATTTGCTGATAGTCACCGCCTTCAGCATCAAGCATATTGACGTCACCAAAGTAAATACCGTCAAAGTCAGGATAAAACTGTACACAACTAAAACGAACGGCATCGAGCGCCGCAGTCACGGCGTTGGTAATTGGTTGACCGGCACTGTCATGTGGTGTCGGTTGTAATGCCACTGACCCTGTTTGCACACGCATTGGTGAGTCGGCAATCGTCACTGAACGTTTACAAAGTCGACCTGTTACTGCGCCAAGTTCATCACCATAAAGCCCTGGCACAACTGCAACACGCTCGGCAACAACACCATCGGTTAACGGCGTTAATGCGCTAAGATGTTCAGACCACGTTTGCCCAGATACAAGCCCTGGCGCTGCAACAAGAAAACGCACACGGCGAGCGTGCTTGGCAAGTATCTCTAATGCCTTATTCTGAAAGGCTTCAATCTGCGATTTACCTGTGATAGCCGTTGTTATCACGATAATTTCGGGACTGATGTTTTGGTCCATGGCGTTATCGATTAAGCCAAACACATCATCGCCTGAGTTAATCGGAATTGCCCAACCAGAGACTAGGTCATCCCCGTTACGCACCCATGCTTGCAGTTGTGTTTTCAGTGCTGAATCGTCTGCAGAAATAAGTTCATCAAATTCCGATTGCGCGTTTACCGCTACAATGCTGCCAATGTTGAGTGTGCCAACACCGATGAACAACACGGCGCGTTCAACTTCTTTTGTTGCACCGCTACCCGTATTTAACGAGGTAACGGAAACCTTGCCTTGTGCCATATATTTACCCTTTTAGCGGAGGCGAAATGCCTCGTCCAACATGTAGTTTTTTAATTGTGCTTGTTCAGTTTCGTTCTGGCCTAAGAACGAACGCGCGGGTGTTTTTATTTCCCAACTTGATTTAGGGGCACTTTCACGCATAAGGCGCAATATAAGACCTGCCCGTCCCATCGTTAAATTTTCTTGCATCCATTTCAGCGTTGGCGTCTTCCAGCCTTTACCGCGCTTTTTCCTAATTTTATAGCCTTCTTTACGCAGTGCTTTGGCCTGTTTACGCGTTGAAGGATCGCTATAATCAAGCGTTCCTCTCTGCTGCTGTAGCTCCGTTGCGGTTTTGGCTTTTACCGTTACGTCGATACCTTCTTGATGCACTCTGGCTATTTTCCCAGCATGCGGATCACCAAAGGTGACCGTCGCATTATTCGCTGTGGTGTGAACCTGTAAGCCTTTACCGAGTTTCTTTAACATGCGAGTTTTTTTGCCGTTTGCACGGCCTTGCCAATGGGTACCGGATAAATTTTGCTGCCCTTTTAATCGGGCTTTGGTATCTCGCCTCACTTGCCGACCAGCACCACGTAAAATACGGCGGCGCTTATTGGCATCAAGCGTTAACAAATCTAATTGCTTTAACGCATTATCAGTGGGGATACCAAGATTAAGCATGCTCTAACGCGCCCCACATTCAGTCTCTAACTGGAATGACGCTGCAATCCAAAGACTCTGTTCACCAAAATCAAAACGTTTGGTTTCGCCTTGAAACTCCAATTCAAACGGCCCGTTTATGTCTTCAACGAGCATCACATCTTCTGCGAACCGCTCAATTGTTAATTCGATGTCAGCGCTGTTGTCGTCATTAATATCCAGGCTAAATTCCACATCTTGGCTGTCGTCTTTTTCTGCATTTGTCATTAACCAAAAACTCACATAAGTTGCGATCAATTCAACAGGGGCATTGCATGGATTAATGCTGATCACACCACTGTAATAAAACCGTGCGGCGAGCAACCCTGTTCCGTTTATTCGTTTACTGGCGTGTTCAATACGTCCACCTTCAATCCAACTATCAAACTCGCCTGCCCTGGCTAAATGTCGCCCCTTGTAAGTTGCCGATACCAGGTACTGCACTAAACGCTGTAATTTACTTTGGCTCATATCAATTCAACACCGGAGTTCGTTAGCTTCATCATTTGACGTAAGGCGGTATCGCTTTCTGCTAACCAGTATTCTTGATTGTCACTGGCCATCACTTGCTGCGCGGCCCGTTGGTCGCGGTGCGTTTCACCTAGGCGGCTGATTAACAACTTAGCCTTAGCACGGCAATACACGGCGCGTTGGTACATAAGAATTAATGTGTTTACACCATTAATTTCCTCAAGGCTCACCTCTTGTAATTTTTCAAGCTGTTGCCAATGACGTAATCGATACCTTGCCAATGCCTGGTTAACATCGAGCATGGCCAGCACCAGTGTTCGCTTAACCTGTTCGCTGTTGTTGGCGTATTCCGTTGCGATAGCATAATCAGTGATAAATTCAGCAGTGCCCAGTTCAGGATAAAAACCGTTGTTTGCGACATTTTCATTGCTTACTTGTGCCAGTGGCATACCCGCTAAATTCATCTTTTACTCACTTCTAATAGGTCGGCTCTAGCCACTGCGATAAGGAGCCCATTTCACTACTGTGAATAAGTCCAACGCAGCCGAGCCGGTGGCGCGAGAGTTGTTACAATTCTTTTTACAAAGACTGCCAATAAACTAAAGGTCGGTTTCTTTACCAATGGTCTTGGCTATTTCTCTGACCATTTTTTTAACGCCTGCTTTGTCGTTTAACGCGGTTGCTTTCACTCCGTAGGTATACGCATTGCCCAGGTTAAATACGCTGTGCTCTAACTTGGCAGTCATGGCGTATAGCTTGCCGCCAATCAATTCAGTTAACCGCCATTGGTGCGTATCGAGCAAATGGATAAACTGAGTAAATAGCTGAATAACGTGGCTACGCTCTACTGCATCACGCCCTTGGCTTAGGTGCTTAGCACCTTCATCATAAAGCTGGTCAATTAAAAAGGTCGGCCAATCTTGGGTACTAAAGCGCCCTGGTAAACGTTGGTTTTGCGTCACTAACAAAGGCAAGAATTCAAAGGCTGTTTTCCAGTGCCCAAGGTCAACAAGCCAAATCACCACCCAAGCCAGCACCATGTTCTGATGGTCTGTTCCTTGAGCTTGATAGCGGCGTAGATAGTCTAGGTATTGATGGTTCTCAATGGCCTTGGCTTTGTATTCAAGCTTGTCTTCCATGTGAGAAAACTTTTTAAGTTGAGCAAGGTCGGAATCCATTGCCGCTTTGAAGAAATCAAACTCGTCCATGATGCCTTCGGCGCGGCTTGATTCGATTTCGACAACCTTGCCCTGCTTGACGGTCACTGAGGCAGACTGATCTGGACCACTTGCCCAGTCCACACCGATAATAGAGGCATGGGTTTTACGCTGATTTCGTTTGACTATGCTCATTTCAAAAAACTCTCTGTTTGGTAAATAACTGGCTTACCGTGATAAGCCAGTACTTGATTCATCTACTCGTTCAAATCGGTTAAGACCAAACCCAATGCGCAGGGTTATTCGCATCAAAGTCACCGGCATCAACGGCAGGATCTTTCACCTTGTCCAGCTTGACCGAGTCAGCCTCAAAGAAGGCGATCTTTTCCAAGTCATTGATGTAGTAACAATCGTTACGTGATTGGTAATCTTCGACACGTTTCTTCTTGGCATTATTTTCAATCGAGGTGCGCGTTGAACCTGATTGCACGTAATGACAAAGGTTATCGAACGAGGTTATTAAGATGCCGCGCTCTGGGAAGAACGGCACCTTATACGCTTTCAAACCACCGAACGTTTCAATGATCTGCTCTAGCTCGATCTTGTCTTTTTCACTGGGGGTATGCGCTTGTTTGGCGTAGAGCTTGTTCTTTTCTTTGGCTAACAGCTCATCACCAATAATAGCGACTAAACCAATGCGTTTATGGGCTGGGATTGCTTGCAGTAAATCATGCACACCTTGATCAAGGTTTTCATAATCACCGCCTGCGCCAATACGAATTTCACCGTCTTTTTGTTCACCATCGGCAAACACATTGGCGGGATTGTCACGGCGCACCAGCTGGAACCAACCGATATTCACATCTTCCATCATTGGGTACGTGGCGATATCCGTTACTTTGGCGGCGCTGGTACCGTTCCAGCCAATCTTGATGATATCCAGTGCAATGGCTTGACGAACGTGGGCACGAAAACGACTGTGGAAGTCTGGGAACTTGGCCCACATATCCATGCGTTGCCACGTAATGTGGGTATCGCATTCAACCGCATAACAACGGTATTCACGGTCAGTTAAACCCAGTGGGTCTTTGGTGCTACGACTTTTAGTTTCATCCGTTTCAACGCCAGCACGACCAGTGACACCGCCACTGATACCCGCCGTAATTGAACTGCCGACTAAATCATCGACCATTTGCGTATCAATGCGCTGTAAGAACTCTGCACTTTGATATACCTGGTCATACAGCGTCTGCTCAATCGACGGCTCGACACTGAACTGCTCTGATACGGAGGCGACCCCGTAATTGACAGCCAATGCAGACACAACCGCGGCAAAAACTTGTGTTGTTTTAAGCTTCATTAATTTGGTTCCTATTGCTAAAAAAGGTTGTGGTATTTGGCATTTTCACCAAGGTGTTCTTCTTCACCATCAGTGGTTGTTGATGCAGGGTCTTTGATTGCATCGTTCACGGTTTTAGTCAGCGC
>NZ_FPLG01000158.1:0-12909 GCF_900120065.1 Moritella viscosa | reverse complement strand
CAGAATCATTTACAGGGTCTATAACAAGACCTGTCACAATTTCCAGCAAGCACGTTTCGTTAACCAACTATTTCACGTTGCTTATCAAATAACTTTTCAATACTTAGAATAATAGGTGGGAAAAGCAATGTTTTCCCCCTCTGGATTCTTAATCTTAAGCACCTAATTGATCAACAACGCTATACTAACACCAAGGCAACAGCAATCTTCACTGTTAACTTTTTGATCAAGTGTAATAAACTACGTAGAAATATGATTATCTTCTATTGGCCAAGGTTTGCTCTCACCAAAAATAGCCTCGATGCCTTCCTTGATCTGCGAGATATCATCCAGATACAGTACCCTAAGATTTTTTATCGCTCGCGAAGAGGCAACATAGAGTAAATTCTGGGTATTAATATGTTTTTCTTCCATTTCATTGTCAGAAAATAAGTTCTCTTTTTCTTCCTCATTTTGTTGTATAGCATTAAAATAGTTTTTAAATTTATCTTTATTGTTCCTACCAAAGCTATGTTCTAGGATGATGGCGACATTCTCGTACTCTTCCCCCTTAGTGCCATGATAGGTATGGTAGCTAATATCATCGGCTTCGATACCATAAATAAAGTTAGCCCAGTTCATTAAGGATATGACTGGCAGCGCTAAAACGCTATCCACTTTTTCTTTGGATTTATCTTCATCCTCCGAATCCTCATTCATTAGCATATTAATACTGTCTAACAATGATGACCGAAATACATCAGCAGAAATTACATCATGATTAGTTAATTTAACCTTACTATTCAGTGCCTTGGATAGGCATTCTTTAGCGCTGCTATTGTCAAGTCTATCAATAATTAAGTCGACCCAGTCTTTTAATGATGCAATTTCTGTATTCCCTAATTCACGGATAATCAAGCTTGCCTTGGAGAATGCCATATTTTTACTCGATGCTCCAAAAACATCATAGTACGAAACCTTTCCTTGCTGGATATCTTGATAAAGCTTAATAAGGTGATAAATGGTTAAAACCGTCGGATGTAGCTTTTCTAATTGTTGAGATAACACTTGGGTATTTAGATTGTCATAATAGATAGCTGATTTTTTATATACTTCATAAACATCACTAAACCCATTAAAGTTTGCTATGAGTTTGTTTGTTAATACTAAGCAATGAATTTTAGTCTCTTCAGGAAGTATATCTCCTGACTCTCCATTGTTTGTGATAAGATCATTTTTATATTTGGCTAGGAATTGTTGAGCTGTAGTCAGTTTATCCTCTGAATTATTGTAGAAAAAACGTACTGAACCAGTATTTCGTTCCTCAAAAATAGGTATTTGAATTATTTCATCAGCACGAATGTTATTGGCTACATCAATAATTTGCTGGTGTGATCGTCTATTAAATATCTTATCGACATTAACCAATCCATCATGAAGATCTGCAATTTTTCGACCAACACCATCATCATAAATGCTCTGCGCTGTATCACCAAAATAGCCTACCACCCAGTCTTTATTATTTCCTATTGCGTAGTCATGAATAGTTTTGACAAACTTAACCACGTTGCTATGTGTATCCTGATATTCATCAATAAAGAAATATGGATAACTATCAATAATTATACGGCAAAGGATTGGGTAAGTTTCAACAAGCTTCAATCCATACTCAAGCAGGGTATCGTGGCTGAACTTCATATAGTGAAGTCTGTCAGAGTTTACCTTGCTGTCATAATTAACTCGTTTTTTTTCTCCAGTATCAATTCTTTCAGAACAATCTATAAGTCTTTGTCTTTTATATATTAGACTGATGACAAATTTGAAGTTTCCTATATTTCCTAAGTAATCATTTAGAAAATGTGGTTTATTAATCTCGATATCGTTATAAGCGTTTCTGAAATCAGCTGCGTTTAGCTTTTTAGACTGATAGAAAAGCTTTTTAGTCTGTAAAGCAAACTCCATAAATTCTTGTTGCTTTGGCTGTTCGAGGTCATTAAAGAATTGCGCTTTTGTTGAATTGTGCAGGTCTTGATTATTCTTCTCTATGACCTCTTCTATTTTCTCCTTATGACATATCAAAAGTTGAGGCTGAGCCCTTTTGATTATCTCCCATAATCTTTCATGAATGGTTGAAACTTGTACTGCATCTGAGTTACCTAGTCGGCTTTTTATCTCATTTACCGCAACATTGGTATAGGTGATACACGCCACTTTTTGTGGGCTTTTGATAGCAGCTATTTTATTGATAGTGACGTATTTTAGTGCTTCTATCAGTGCATAGGTCTTGCCTGCTCCCGCCCCAGCGTTGAAACGAAAGCTATTAAAATCATCGATATGTTTATTGATGCTTTTCTGAATATCTAGTTCAGCTGTCTCATTGGGCGTCATCAGATGTAACCCCCGTACGTTCTATTTCCGTATTTTCAACTTCCACATCAACCACCGCTTCAGCCTTACTTAATGAAGGTGTGTCATTGGTTTTAAGTTTAGTCACCAGCCAACTTAAACCATCTTCTAAGTAGTTTGGTAATTTCGGTAAAACATCACTTTCTTCTGCTGAAAGTAGGCTAAATATTAGTTCATTGGAAAACTTACTCTTACTATCTGAGAGTTTTTTCTGTAGCTTATACGAGTGAGTAATTAGGTTTCTTAGTGACTCTTCACTACCGTTATTTAAAATATCCTTATATATATCCGGCTTACAACTTTTAATTACACTATTAATAATATCATGTGTGTAATTTGTTAATATTAACGCTTCTTCAAAGCTAGTCGCATATTGCCCCTCGATAGGATCTTTTTGGAATACAGCATAAAGATTATCATCCTCAAAGAACTCTATATCATTAATTTTGCTTGCTACATCTTTAGATTTACCTTTCAATTTATGATTGAATTCAATAAGAGTTGAATTGGTTGTCACGCGGCTACTAAGGCTTGTGATTTGGAGATATCGAGGATCTGTTCCTGCTACAAAAGGGGTATCACCATCTTCAGACTGCTGATTACACACACTACATGTTTCGATTTTTTTATGCTTTTCCCCTTTCTCACACTTTGCACGCTTGATATCCAAATCGGTAACAATCAAGCTAGGGACACTGAGTTTTTTCGCCAGCGGAAGATACAATTTACCGTGAGCACCGTTAATGTTAAAAACTGAGATGTAGTATTCGCTAAGGTTTTGGTGATTTTCCAAATAGTAATTTAACAAGGTTTCTTCTGTAATACCCTCAACAAAGATAACAGCATCAGAAAAGAACAACTCTGAGACTTTGTACTTTATATGTTTTTTAATAAAATTGAGCTTTTTGTTCGCATTACTATCATCACTAGAAACTACGGTGTCATCCGTGAGGTTTATGGCTTTAGTACATTTGTTTATTGAGGTTAAATAGTTAATATTATTGAAGGTATTACTGCTGTGAATCTTACTATTGACTATATGAGAAGAGTGAGTAGTAATCGCTATCTGGCACTGTAGTGTTTTTGTATCTTGTGAAGACGTATTTGCGATCTCCAGTGCTTTTTTTACTGCATTATCAATACGCTTAATGAAAAACTCTTGCATCTGAGGGTGCATAAACGCCTCTGGTTCTTCAATAAAGAGTAGATTGATTCGACTAAAATGACTGTTATCTTCATAGCTATCAACAAAATGGATGATCTCACCAATAATGTTTAGCAGGTTGATATAGCCTAAGCCAAATTGGTCTTCTGGAATATAGTCATCGTCATCCATGAAGTTATATTTGATCAGCCCTTTCATGATGGCATCGTAAGTAACGTTGCCAGATAAATTCAGATTAACCTTGTTTGTGCTTTCTAGCTCCCCCAATACTTGAGAAATATCAGTACTTTTAGCACCCACATTTCCAGATATCTTTTTATTTATTGATTCTATGCTTGTTTCTAAACTAGAACGGGAACTAACGTCATTAGCGAACTGAAAGGCAATTATTTTGTTAAAAACATCGCTCAGTACACCTTCTTTAAGATGGCGGTTAGCTTTAATTTCTTTAATATTGATCAGTTTTTTTAGGGAAAACTTCTCTGTTACATCTCCAAGAAGATCCATAAATGCGATTTGATAAAGGTTCCCCTCTGCTTGGATAACGCTATTTTCTTTTGAAAGCAGGGCGTAAAATGTTTCAAACCTTTGATTGCTCTTTAGTTCTTGCCCTTCTGAATCAGTAGTCTTCAAGATCTTGCTCACTTCCTCTTTAAATGCAGATTCTTCAGCAAGCGCTACCTTAACTACGATGTGCACACTAACTGGTTCCCCATTTCCTTCTTCACTAATTGATATAAAAGGAGCAAGGTGAGTCATTAAATCTTCATCATTGAAGTCCACTTCGACCCTCAGAGTGAACTCTAAATTAGGCGTTTCTAAACATTCAAATTTTGTTGTTTGTTCCGCGTCAAAAGCTTGTTTATATTGATTGAACAACTCCTTTAAATAGGAGAGGTTAAAGTCAGACGCTGAAGGTTGTTCATTATGGCATAGCATCTTTAATGCATTGACGACTGTAGTTTTACCTGCATTATTCTTACCAATGATTAAGGTAGTTGAAGGCGCTATCACTGATGCTAGCAGCTCTTCTTCAGCACTCATATCGACAATTTCAGGCTTAACGAAGCATATCGTATTATCTGTGGAACGAAATTTTCTGTAATTTTTTATGGTTAGACTTTCTAAATACACGAATTTGTCTCTCCTATATTATTTAGGTCATTTACTTAGTTAAGTCACTGTAACATATTAATTATGTTAGGTGTTTGAGTAAAGTCACAGGCATTTTTTAAAACAATTTTGACCGATAAAGGTAAGTTCAGAATGGAGTTTACTTATAGACCGGAAGCTGACTCCTGAAAAGAACCAACGGAGTCAGGTCTGCGCCTTGTTACTGGATTCTAATCCCAACGTGGCTTTATAGAACATCGACTCTAACTAACTTTCTAGAACTGAGCCATCAAGATCTGACTTTGGTGTGTTTAGAATACTTTCCCTATCTAAGGACAGTTATTTGTTATGAATTTAGTTGGGCAACATTCATAATATAGGGAGGTTAGAGGTTAGAGGTTAGAGGTTAGAGGTTGGGGGAGTTAAGCCCAATTTGTCTCTGTGCTTATATACAATGTTTGGTTTCACAACCTGTCCTTATTATTCAATAAGCTATTTATTCTTGCCTACTCAACGCCGATTTTAATCAGATATTATGATTTTAGACGGTGTTACGTACTATATGTTTAATAGAGCTCATATTGGTAATATTTTGATGATATTACATAACATGCATTATTCGCAAAGATACAGATGCTGGAGAGATAAACTAAAATATTCTAGTAACTTAGGGCTCCTATTAATGTTATATTAGGTATTCAGTTGCATGAGTAAGTGGTATGATATTTTTTTATTTAACTAGTAGATAAGTCGATTTATATGTCAAATAAGGTCCAAAAAAACCAACAGTCAAAAGTAATAATCAACAACAAATTGCAAAGACCTAAAGGGGCTGTTGTTATTGGCGATTCTTTCGACCAGATTAAAACATCCGAACCTCAAACAATAACGCAATCATTCTCTACACCTGTACGACCTGGATTACACCCAAAAAACAAGTAAAATAATATGTAGGTACTTGCATGCAAGATGGAAATATCCCTGATAAAGACTATCAAAACCATTGGGATTTGCTGTGGAACACCCAACTAGGGATTAGGTATCACATGCATATGCAGAATTTTTATAGTCGGTTTGGTAAGTTAGTCACAGCCTTTACTTTGATCTTAAGCACAAGTGCTGGAGCTGCTGTTATTTCCACAACGCCTGAAGTTGCCAAATTTTCTGCATTTTCAGCTGCTATATTGCAGATTATTGAGTTAGTTATGGATTCTAAATCTAAGACATCTCTACACACGACATTGAGGCAAAGGTATATAGTATTAGAGTCTGAGCTTTATCAGTATGAATATCTGGATATCAACGCCGCAGATAAATATAGACGAGTTAAGGCATCTATAGAGGTGGAGGAGACACCTGTTAAGCTTTCGATAATGGAAAGATGCCACAATGAATTGGTTCAAGTCCATAAGCTTGATGAAAAAGATAAGCAAAATATCAATCTATTTAGGCGCATGTTTGGCGTTTGGTACACCTAAGTAGAATAGCATTCAATGCTCAATATAGCCCCTATCTATGATAGGGGGATAGAGCCTATTATAAATTAAATTCTATTATGTACAGTAGCTCTTAGTTTCTGCGGTTATGGCTAGTTCTGACTTATCATATTTCCCAAATCTTATCTTCAATTTCATTTCCATTTCCAATACAGTCTGGTAGATCACTGAATAAATCGAGTCAGGTAACTTGTTCAACTTCGTAACTGCTGTGATGAAAGAGGGAAGCACAGAAGAAGATACTTTTCTATGGAGGATAATAAATTCAATCGCATTATTGTAAATTGGATCGAATATGACCTTGTTGAAATATATTAGAATGTGAACTCCTCTACCCATATAGTTTTCATTACTACCCCAAACTGCACCATATACGACATACAATTCTTCGTAGGTCTTTCTACTCTCCTCGGTTAAATCCGGGTTGCTGTTGAGCCTATCTGACATTAAGAAATCTTACTGCATGGATTCTTGAGAGAAGTCCATAGTGCCTGATGGAGTTAAGTGGCCTAGATCATAATCTGTTTTTGTATAGTTATTCTGTTTATTTAAATAATAATCTACTGGGCAACCGCGCTCTTCAAAACTAAATTTTTAGTAAAAATAGCGGCTAATTATTATATACCTAACCTCACGAAAACATGTAAGTCATTAACCATAAAGTGTTATTTGTGAGATAATACCTCTTTAAATTTGTATTTAACACTGTAAACGATAATTTTTATGTTTACCGGTTACGCGCAGGAAATTGAATATGGAAAATTTGAAAGTACAAAAATTTAAAGATATAAATCTAGACGATGAATTCTTCGATTCATTAAAATCAGGGTATGCTGAGTTTACGAATTGGTTTGGGAATAAATCTGAAAATACAGCTTTGGTTCTTTATAACACTCAAAACAAAATAGAGGGCTTTCTCTTCTGTAAATTCGAGGAGGGTCCTGGTGATGATACGGTGCCTCTTCTTCCCAATTCAAGTCATATGAAAGTGGGTACTTTTAAGTTCAATCCGCAAGGGACACGGAGAGGGGATCGTTATCTGAAAAAAATATTTGATTATGCTCTAGCGCGAAACCCTAATGTAGATGATATATATGTGACGGTGTTTGGCGAGCAGCATGGATATCTAGTTGAACTATTTACTCGTTATGGATTTGAACTTTTTGCAACTAAGACAACCGCGAATGGTGTCGAGCAAGTTTTGTTAAGAGATTTAAATAAAATGCACGGTGATGTAGATAAAGATTACCCATTCATCAACACCAGAGATAATAGAAAATTCTTGTTGAGTATTTATCCTAATCATCATACTAAACTTTTTCCAGATTCGATATTAAATAATGAGTCTCAAAATATCGTAAAAGATGTATCACATTCAAACAGCATCCACAAAATATATATTTGCCAGATGTCAGGAGTAATGGAGCTACAAAGGGGAGATGTACTTGTTATTTATCGAACCGGTGATAAGTTAACTCCAGCAGAGTACAGTGCAGTCGCAACCTCTCTTTGTGTCGTCGAAGGTGTTCATACGCTTAATGATTATAAAACAGAAGATGATTTTGTAAGTGAATGCGTGAAGTTTAGCGTATTCAGTGATGCCGAACTTCGAGGCATATATAGAGAAAGAAGATATAATTATGTAATCAACTTCACTTATAACGTGGCCTTACCTAAGCGACCTATTCGGAAGAGACTGGCTGATGATGTTGGTTTAAATAGAGCTGATCGGTGGGGATTTTTGGAACTATCAAATGGACAGTTCCAACACATATTAGACATTTCAGAAGTTGATCCTAAGTTTATAAAAAACTAAGGCAGACAAAGGACTGACTCTGAATCTAAATATTTGAAAGATTGGGGGGCTTTAAAGCCTCTCTCTTTTTTGTAAGGGTCAATTGGTTGATCATATTTTTTTAGTGCTTTAATTTGAATTGCGTAACCTATATCTCGGTCATTAAAATACTCGTCGAAAAATTCTTTGTTTATACCTGATACTTTTTTGGTTTCTTCCCAAAGCTCTTTTGGATGTTTTGCTAGAATATCACCAATAGAAAATTCTCCAACAATTTTTCCTTCTGGCATTGTCGAATAAATAACTATGGATTTAACACCGGGTTTTTTAAATACAGCTTTTCTGTATTCAAATAATTTTTCACCAGAAAAAATTTTGGCAACAAATTCTGGTTTGATGGAAAGAAGGACCTTCATTCAATTCTCTCTTGGTATAAGGCAAGCCATGAACATTACACTTTAACGATACTATTATATTAAGTATAAACAACGGTTTTAATATTCACGATTACAACTTGTAACGACTAAAATACTGGGTGAATATACAGCTATTAGGGGGGTAATGTCTATCAGTAATAACTAAGAGATAGTTCTATCCGTATCTTTTCTAATGGTATGAAACGGATAGCATGTTTTAAGTTCTTCTCATTACTCTTTTTCCATCGCCAACACTACACGTCCCAGCACCACAATATCCGCTTCTGCAACTTCAACTGATGTATTACCATAACTCATGGCTAGTTTTTTACCTGGTAAACGCTGTAAATGATTTATAGAAATTGAACCATCAATATCCAATAAATAACGACCAGAACTAGGGTTAGTTTCTTCTGTATTAACAAACAACAAAGATCCATCAAGATCGATCACGCGAGTAATCGAAGGCGTTAATTCATAACGCTTCATTATCGACACATCAAGGTTCATTTCTTCAGACTTGTCTAGTATGCCGTTCGTTATTTTTTCAATTACAAACTTCTCTTTTAATACCATACCAGCACTTTCAAAAGCCTCACCTTGATCTAGTAATAGCCATTTTAAAGACACACCTTTAATTAGATGAATTCTCACCGCGATCTCGAAAGGAGTCATATTGCGTTTATGCCATGTGAAAATTGTAGACTTTGGTATGTCAAATGTCCTAGCCATATCCTCGAAGGAATCACATTTCAGCACTGATTTAAGTTTGTCAGTCACATTTCGACCGCCGCTGTAGTCCAAATGTCTTATTTTGTCTTGCATGTTGGCCATAATGGATCTATTATCCGTCCTGTAGTTCATTTGACCCATTGGCGGGTCGCATATTGTCTAATGATATTGAATATAACCAACAAGGATACCACTATGTCGTCAATTACAATACAGCTCCCTGTGCCTTACTGCACAAAAAAGAAATATGCCGATGCAACAGGGCAGTCAATGGGCGCTATTAATCAGGCGGTTGCAAGCGGAAAGCTACCTATCATGCCAAAAGACAGCGATAAAGGTGCAGTACTCATCAATCTTGTCGCCTTATTCAAAAAAGCAGATGCACAACGCTTTGCATAATCAAACTAATAGCCAATCAGAGATCACTATAAACGCCCATCAACAGGGCTTTATAGAGGTTTCGGCAGGTGTATTCATCGAACCAAGCGTGAATAAACGCAAGTATCGTTTCTCATTAATCGTTAAAACAGAAGCGATCATATTCATTTGCGTACTTGGATTGTTACTTAATCATTGCATATAAGGAGATTTTAGCAATGTATGAGTCAAATGAGAGTAAACAGAGCCCAATAGAGTCTGCATGTATTAGGTTTGCAGATATCGAAAACTTAGAGCAGATTGCAAACGAGTGCGGTATGCGTGGGCAAATACTACGAAACAAACTCAACCCCAATCAGCCACATCAATTAACCGTTAGCGAGTTAATTAAAATCACCACCGCAACCGATAATCACGACATTATCAACAGCGCAATACTCGAAGTCGGACTAACCGCCGTTCGTCTACCCAAACAAGGTGAATCCAAACCACTCACGCTCAGCGCCATGAGCGTGACCAGCCATGCCGGTGAAATAAACCGACACATCTTAGAAGCCGAATCAGATCGCCGGCTAACCCGATTCAAAAAAGACCAAATAATCAAAAAGGCACAAGACGCGGTACGTGAACTGGTCTTTCTTATGTCTGACGTTGAAAACCGCTGCGGTGGTGCAGGGCCGTTCGTGTCCATGTGTACAGATGCTGTTATCGGCGGATTGCCATTACCAGGTATGTAAGAGGGAATTGTTATGGGACAAGCACAACTCGTACAAACACAGCACCAAGACTCGGCGGCTCAAGCCATCGCTCAAGTCCGCGACATGTTTAGTCATAATCGTGTCGCTGTTATCTACAACAAACAAGGTGACGAGATAAAGCGCGTTATCTGTTTTGCTGCAGGAATGGAAGAGCGTGACATGAAATTTACGTTTCAAAAATTTAATCAAATTCAAAAAACCGCGATCCACTGCGTCATAAAACGTTTAGCACCGGTAATCAATGAAATGGCTGGTTACTCATTAACTGAATTTAACAAGTAAGGGAATACCATGATTAAAGCAAATCCAACAATAAACGACGTGATCAACGAACTCATGTTTATTGCCATCGCCAAACCTGAAAAATTAAGCGTGTCTGTTCGCTATATTGGCCATGCCGATGCACTCGAAGTTATCGCCGTTGATAAAGCCTACTTTAGCGGCATACAAACCCCGAATACCTGGTCAGCGAACAAGCTAATGGATAAAACCATTTACCTCGATGGCTTAACTGCATTTAGACAAGTCACTTCTACGTATAACGAACTAAGCAACTTGATAAAAAATGAGGTGGCGGCATGAAACGTATTTTAGCCCCCGTCGAAAATGTGCGTTCGGCGCTGCACTCACTTGGTATCGATGAAGACAAAGCCGATTGGATCATCGACCTGTTTGAATGCGTTGATGCTGGTCGTAGCGATGCACTTGCAATGCCTTGTTTTCATTTCAACCTTTACGCAACGCTCAAGCAAGAAGAAGTATTGATTACTGTATTTGCCTTTTGGCAAAGTGTCGTAGCTTGTTCAGATTCAGGCTCTAGCCAAGAGCAACTTGCCTTAGGCGCTATTCGTTCTGTGTACTTTATGGCGCAAGGCTTCGGCTTAACCAAGTTAGTCGCCTGTATAGAACTGTGGTGGGAAAAGACACTCGATATTCACAATACAACTATCTGGATGGTCGCATGATGTATCTAGCAATAGAGCTGTGTCCAAATGGCGGTATGCGTGAACACCCTAAAACCCACGAACTGCGCACCGTCGAAATAGGTGAATGCGAAACCAAACAAGATGCCATCAATAACGCATGCCAGCAGCTAGATTGTCGCCAGTTGTTTCGTGGTGTTATTGGCCGACCAAAGGGCCTGGGCGGTTATGTCGTATTAAACGCGCATGAGTATGCAGAAGTATGAATAAAGGATATTTAACCATGATTATTAGACATGAAATTAACGAACAAGAAATGATTGATATGTTTGACCTGTTCGCCGGTTCAATTATTGACGGTTACCCATGTGAAGAACTCACCAAATATTTGCATGAAGCAGTGCGAGAGTTAGCTGTTGACCAAACTGCAGATATTTCGAAAGGTGATTTTACTTCTCTTTTAAAAGACTTCATTAGCTGTTTTAGTTTTGATGGTAAGAATGGCCGTTATCTTTTCAGATTTGAAGATGTGGAGTTTTACGGCAATACCAAGGTTATAAAAATTGATACGAATAAGGAAGACTAAGATGCAAGTTAAGCAAGAATTTAACCTTGATGAGTTTTACCTAAATGTTAAGCAGTATCTAAACAACGGTATTCCGAATGTTCATTTGTCTAAAGGCTGTATTGGTGAGCTTTGTGTATTTGAAGAAGAGAATGGCAAAGGAACGGCCCTTATCCATATTTGGCAGTCAGAGTTTAATGATTTCTTAGGGTTGAGAGACGAATTTAAACGTCTTGGTGCAAGTAGTATTTATATAACACATACCTTGGATGATGAATTTAACTTTATTTGTAATGGTATTTGTGAAGAAGATGGCGTTAGAACGATAACGGTAGGATTTGCAATAGAGCAAAATTGTGAAGCGCATAGGGTCGCACGCTCAAAAGCATATCGAGATTTCTGGAATATGGCTTATCACGCTGCTCGGTCTGACCAGAGTCCTGGATTAGATGCGAATGACCACATGGTTAAACATATGATTAAAGCAGCACATACCTGCATTAATGAGCATGTGGTTGATTTAGGTGATGCAATGGAAATGGCTGAAGAAGCCATTGGTTTAACTAAATCAGAGTCTGACGCAAAACCACTAACACGTTCAGAGCTACGCCGCTTGGAATTAAAGCAAGCAGCTGATAATAAAGCTGAGTGGATTACTGAATATAAAAAGACCTTAGGCAATATCAATATAACTGTAACACCGCAGCAAATTTGGAAGACGTTTTATCGCGCTCATCGTCTGGGACGAGCTGGATGTGAAGACGCTACATCGTTGTGTTATAGCATTGATAATTTAACTAGTGATAACTATTTTAGTGATATGTTGAGTTGTGTCTGCAGTATATTTTTTCCACGGGTAATTCGTAGTGCATCTGGTATTCATCGGAGCCTAATTAGTAGTAATAATGCTATTGAGATATTCTGGAATGCGGGCCCTGATTGCTTACCTAGTGTTGAAAAAAATGACGTATATGACTATGCAGATGAGATCCCGTTCTGATGGCCGCTGCCAATAAAGCAAAGTCATTACCTGGTCGTAGCACCATTATTGAGATGATTGAAAGCGCGGAGGACTGCAGCAGTAAGCCAGTCAGAATGCCCGCGCTAGGCAAAGAATTCCCACAACCTGAAATGTCGCTAATCGAAAATGCAATGTTTCAGGTTAACCCCGATCTCGAAGACC
>NZ_FPLG01000069.1:0-2214 GCF_900120065.1 Moritella viscosa | reverse complement strand
TATTTTTTAATAAAACGTTGTTCTATATAATAAACGTTATTAACTACACAAAAGTATCATTCCTACTACAGGGTGCCTTTTGGGTTGTATATCGGAAGTGATGTCTTATGAATGTTTAAATAATTAATATTAATATATGAAAATTTAATAAATTATAAAATAAGAGGTCAAATAATAATGAAGTTTAAATTTAAAAACATTAATTTTAACTTAATCAAGCCATTTTGTTGTATCGCGTTCTGTTTTCCATTCTATTCAGTAGCCGAAATTTCTGATATACCAGTTAATACGAAGGATTATCAAAATACATCATTTGATTGGCGTCAAAAACATTGGTTAATTAATAATTTTACTAATTATTCCAATCATTCCGTTATTCGTGTGACGAGCCCTTTTTATTCTAATGATATAGAAAAATTCCCTTTCTCAGCGAAGGCGGGATCGAGTGGTAAACCTGATTTTGCTGCTGAAGATGGTTGGGAGCTTATTCATCAAGAGCTTGGTTTTGACTCAAATGGTGCTGAACAAGAAAATAAAGAATACAGCTATCCCTACATTGCACTTTATAATCGTTCTCGTGGCATAGTGCGTGTTGTTAGTTATATTAATCATGCTCCTTATACATATAATAGTGTTGAACTCTCACTTTCAGTGCAGGGAGATAACCCTAATGATAAGCCATTAAATCTGTTTTCTACTTATAAGCCAACTGGTAGCCATGATATTGAAAACTACCCACGTGAAGCCACAAGTCTGGCTCGTTATTATGTACATGATTCGGGACAGTTTGTCTTTGGTGATTTTCCTATTTCATATGATCCTTGTGTAAGTACTACTAATCTAAAAATGGCTGTTCGTATTTCTCCAATCCAACAAGCGACTATTAAGCTCAGTGGTCGTTACTTAGGTACCGAATCTGATGTTGTGAAAGAGGGGGGATACATGCAACGAAACTTCTTATCATCTTATATTAAGAGTGGTAGAAAGCTTGATCCAGATTCTCTTGGTATATTGAGCTACCAAAACTATCAACGTTTATTTAATGAAACAGATCATGAACGTTTTGCTAAAGCAGTATACAAAGAGAAAGGTGATGCTAATCTCGATATGCTTATCAAAGGCTTACAAAGCGGTATTAGCATTGTTTCGAGTGCAGCTTCATTTGTTGGTGTTCCCATTGCACCTGAGATATTGTCAAAAGCTTCGGAAGGATTAAATTATTTTGATTTTGCTCCCACTCAGGAGTTAGATGGGTTTAAAATGCCTGAGCCTACTAGTTTTATGAGTGTTGGCGAAATGGCGCTGAGAGGCAGTTCGAAGGTAAGCTCTGCGGTAAGAATGATGACATTTCCACTTCCAGGTAGTATCAATTCAACTAAATCTCCGTTAGGTACATTTAATTTAATGGATATTCCTCAAGCTGAGGTTATGGCTTATCCTGCTCCAGGGAATACCCGTTATGCGAAGATCTGGACTGAAGATAATGGATATACTTTAAAAGGTGCAGTATTTGTTCGAAAAGAAGGACCTCGTATTACGTTTAATACGGTTGAGTTAGCAGCTGCATTATCGCAAGATGCGCGTGATGCTGGAACGAAAGTATTGATTGCTCTTGAAGCTGTATTAGAAAATACATCTAAAAATGATGGACAACAGTTTTATCCAAGTAAACCTCAAGCCATTTGTGGTTTTTATCAGTGTGCCGAAAATTTCGGTTTAGAAAGGCAGGTTATTACAACTACTCCTATCGATTTTGATCAATGGCGAGATACCTATGGTAAAAATACAATTAACTTTTCACTTCCTGACTATAAGCAAGGCATATATCGTACGCGTTATAAAAATATTAAGTTGGCACTAAAAGTATGGGTTGTACCTGCTTATTTAATGGATGATTTTACCGGTGATATTCATAACTTAAAACGTAAGAGTGCGCTTCGTTCTGTACAGCTTTATTCTTACCCAATTAAATTTACAGTTACGCCTTCGACAAGAGAATCAACTTACCTAACAGGCGAAAATGGTGGTTTTGAAATGGCTGCCGATAATGTTAAGGGGGCGCATCTAAGAACTAAACCTGCTATCTATACAGAAACCAAAGATACAGTGAACGGTAAACAAACTAATATCGTTACGAGTGTTTCTGGCAGTATGTGTAATTATCGACAATAGTATTAGAGCATAATTAAGATAAAACTAACTAACTAACTAACT
>NZ_FPLG01000078.1:0-69004 GCF_900120065.1 Moritella viscosa | reverse complement strand
TCTTCAGAAAAATGGTCGATGCCGATCCATAACTGGAAAGCAGCCATGAATCGTTTTATCATTGAATTTGAAGACCGATTAAAAGATCATCTCTAAAATGGTAATTACACAGAATCACTTACAGGGTCACTTCTAGTAATTTCATAGGACCTGTTCTATTACTTATCGCGGTTGATTTTAGTTATGTAAGTATATTTATTATAAACATGCTTGTTTTACTATTATCAGTATATTTGATATTTAAATATTATAAGTGTAATCCGTATATGTTTTCCTTTTTTGTTTTCTTTAACCCTCTAATATTTTTTCATTATTTAATGTGAATGGACCTATTGGGGCCTTTTACTAAAAACCCGTAATAGAGAGGTTGTACAAGGGATTGCCCGACATGGAATGTCTCAAAATAGATAAAGTATGTCTCAGTGATATAAATGTCACTGAGACATAAAATTGAATTTACTCAATTATAATAAAACGTCATTTACTTTATAATAAATAAACATGGATAATACATGTTAAATAACAAAACAGTATTTATTACTGGTGGCACTGGCTCATTCGGTAAACAGTTTATCGAAACAGTCTTAAATCGTTACCCAGATGTAAAAAAGATCATTATTTATTCTGATTACCACTAATGCTCAGCCCTCGTAAACTATACTTAAATGAGTGTAGTGATGAGGTTTAGGTCATGGCTAGAAATAAAGTTCAGTTTCAAAAAGGCATATAGATTCATCAATTTATTGAAAAGTACGGCACTGAAATTCAGTGCCATAATAACTTATTCGAGATGCGTTGGCCCATGGGTTATCGATGTCCTAATTGTGACCACAACAAGTGCTGTAAACTTAAATCAAGAGCGCTGTATCAATGCAATAAGTGTCATTTTCAAACTTCATTGATATCAGGAGCACTTTTCGCTCACTCTAAGTTGCCACTAACAACTTGGTTTCTTGCAATATATTTTGTAACGCAAGAAAAGAACGGTATCTCAGCGCCTGAACTATCAAGGTTACTTGGTATTTCGTATAACGCGACTTGGCGGTTAAAGCAGAAGTTAATGCAAGCAATGAAAGAACGAGATGATGAAATACCATTAGTTGATTATGTCCAGATAGACGATGCTTACTGGGGTGGCGTAAGACGTGGTGTTAGAGGCCGTGGAGCCAAAGGAAAACGCCCCTTTATTGCTGCGGTATCAATCAATGATGAAGGTCATCCGATTTGTATGCGTTTTAGCGCTGTAGATGGATTCAACAAAATAGAAATAACGCGTTGGGCTAAAGCTCACCTGACACCAAAGGCGATTGTTATTTCAGATGGTCTAGCGTGCTTTCGTGCAGTTAAAGATGCCGAGATACTACATCTTGCAGTCGTCACTGGCGGTGGACCAGATAGTGTTGAGTGGCCTTACTTTAAATGGGTTAATACAATGATAAGTAATGTTAAAAACTCAATGCACGGTACTTATCATGCTATTAACCAGAAGCATTTACCTCGATATTTAGCAGAGTTCTGCTTTAAGTTTAATCGACGGTTTAATTTAAAAAATATGCTTGAGCAGTTAATCGTATCAAGTATTCGAACGGCACCGATGCCTCAACGTCTGCTTAAGCTGGCTGAGGTTCGGTGGTAATCAGATTATTTATTCTCGTGATGAATTAAAGCAATCAGTTATTAAACAAAAGTACCCTGCGTATGATTACCCGCAGTTGCGTTTTTTCATTGGTGATGTGCGCGATAAAGATCGTTTAACCCAAGCGTGTGAAGGTGTTGATGTTATTATTCATGCGGCGTACACAATGTTGTAGCTCTTTCAACTGATAAAGCATGTGCACCAGTCAATCTATATGGCGCAACTAAACTAGCATCAGATAAATTATTTGCAGCAGCAAATAATATTCGCGGTTCTAAAGATATCAAGTTTAGTGTTGTTCGTTACGGTAATGTAATGGGCTCGCGTGGGTCTGTTATTCCATTCTTCATGGATAAAAAAGAAGAAGGCTTATTACCAATCACACATGAAGAAATGACGCGCTTTAATATTTCATTACAAGATGGTGTTAACTTAGTGATGTTTGCACTGGGAAACCATCTTGGTGGTGAAATATTTATTCCTAAAATTCCGTCATATAAAAATTTAGATGTTGCTGAAGCTATTGCGCCTGAATGTAAACAACGTGTTGTTGGTATTCGTCCTGGTGAAAAATTACATGAAGAAATGATCACTGATTCGGATTCTTTGAATACTATTGATTTGGGACCGTATTACGCAATTTTGCCATCAGTATCGTACACGTATGAAGAGCAAGATTATATTGATCACCATAAAGCGATAAAAGTACCGCTTGGCTTTAAATATAACTCTGGTACCAACACAGAGTGGGACACGGTTGAAGGCTTACGAGACTTAATTATTGAACATGTAGATGCAAACTTTAAGGTATAACTAAGATTATGATCCCATATGGTAAGCAAGAAATAACGCAGGCAGATATTACTGCTGTTGTTGATGTTCTACAGTCTGATTTTTTAACGCAAGGTCCCCAGGTTCCAGCGTTTGAAAAGTCATTAACCGATTTTACTGGTGCAAAACATGCCTTAGCAGTAAATAGTGCAACCTCTGCATTACATATTGCTTGCTTAGCATTGGGGTTAGGTCAGGATGATATTCTTTGGACTACACCTGTTACTTTTGTCGCATCCGCAAACTGCGGATTATATTGTGGTTCAAAAGTAGATTTTGTCGATATTAATCCACAGACGTATAACCTGTGCCCGATAGAATTAGAAAAGAAATTAGTTATTGCTAAAACAAAACAGCAATTACCTAAAGTATTGGTAGCAGTGCACTTGTGCGGCCAGCCTTGTGATATGAAATCGATCCATGCGTTATCGTTAGAATATGGCTTTAGTATTATCGAAGATGCATCTCACGCTATTGGTGGTCGCTATTTAGAGTCACCAATTGGCGCTGGGCAATATTCTGATATCACGGTATTTAGTTTTCATCCGGTTAAGATCGTTACTACCGCGGAAGGTGGAGCAGCACTGACTAATAGTGATCATCTAGCGGAACAAATGACGTTATTTCGTAGCCATGGTATTACGTGTGATCCGGCATTGATGCAAGGTGAATCTGATGGTGGTTGGTATTATCAGCAGATTGAACTTGGCTTTAACTACCGCATGACAGAGTTGCAAGCAGCACTGGGTGTATCGCAGATGCAGCGATTGGCTGAGTTTGTTGCAGCACGCCATCGTTTAGCAAAGCGTTATAATGCTTTATTAGCGGAATTACCTGTTGTTATCCCTTTTCAGTTAGATAATACATACTCGGGTTTACATTTATATGTGATCCGTTTACAACTTGATAAAATTAACCTGACGCATCCGCAAGTCTTTAATGCGTTACGCGAAAATGGTATCGGCGTTAACCTGCATTATATTCCTGTACATCTGCAGCCTTATTATCAAAATATGGGCTTTAAACACGGTGATTTCCCCGCTTCAGAGCATTACTATCAAGAAGCGATATCATTACCGCTGTTTCATATAATGACTGTACAACAGCAAGATGAAGTCGTTGCTGTTTTAGAACGTATTTTATTACCTGAAGTGATATAAATGAGAATTGCAATGATCCCTGCCCATGGTGGCAGTAAGCGTATTCCACGAAAAAACATCAAATTATTTCATGGCAATCCTATGATTGCTTATTCCATTGAAGCGGCTAAACAATCAGGCTGTTTCGATAAAATCATAGTGTCGACAGACGATCAAGAAATTGCTGATGTCGCTTTAGCTTATGGCGCAGAAGTCCCATTTTTTACGTCCCGCTAATATCTCAGACGATCACGCCACGACGATGGCTGTGATTCAACACAGGATAGGCTGGTGTGAATCGAAAAATATGACGGTTGATTTACTTTGTTGCATTTATGCAACTGCACCGTTTGTATTACCAAGCGACTTAGTCAAGGGATTAGACGCTGTAACTGAAAATAATATTGACTATGCATTCAGCGCCACTTCATTTGCCTTTCCTATTCAGCGAGCGATTGCCTTGAACAAGGAAGGGGGTGTACAAATGTTTCAGCCTGAGCATTTAAATACCCGTTCGCAAGATTTAGAAGAAGCTTATCATGATGCTGGGCAATTTTATTGGGGTAAAACTGCTGCGTTTAAAGCTGGAAAACCATTTTTCTCACCGTCTTCAAAAGCCATTTTATTAGCTCGTAAAAGAGTACAAGATGTCGATACGTTTGAAGACTGGGAACTTGCTGAAGCCTTATATGCAGTTATGAAGGAAGCGTAATGGATATTGTTATCCGCGCTGATGCATCGATTCATATTGGCAGTGGTCATGTGATGCGCTGTTTAGTGCTCGCGCAAGAATTACAACAGCAAGGTCATCATATTCGTTTTGCTTGTCGCCGGCAGGCTGGCAATTCAATAGACTTTATTCTAGCGAAAGGGTTTAAGGTTTTAGAATTAATTCAGGCTAAAACCGAGCTGGTTCCCCAAAATGTCGGATTATTCGGCTTGGTTACAAGTCGCTTGGGATACCGATGCTGCGAGTTTTATACATGAAGTTGTGTCTGCTGATTTAGTTATTGTTGATCACTATGCCCTTAATAAAGATTGGCAGAGCCGTGTTCGAAATGATCTTGATTGTAAAATATTCGTTATTGATCAAATAACGCTTGTGGCAAACCCTTTGCTTTAGCTGAGGGTAGAGCAGTGCTGACCAGAAATGGTCAGGTCTTTAGGTGCCTATGGAAACCCCTTCCTTTCCCGAGCTTGTGAGGGCGCGTAGCGAGGTGGGGGAGGATGTCCATTTGGTTAGAGAGCATGATGCGGATATCATTTTAGATCAAACCTTGTTACGTTCGCCGCAAGAATATCAATTAGCTAACGCGAAAAGCGAAATGCTAATGGGGTGTGATTTTGCATTACTTAATCCATTGTTTACTTGTTATCGTGAAAAAGCCTTAGCTCTAACACCATTTTCTGGCGTTGCGAATATCTTAATTACGATGGGTGGTATTGATCAGCCTAATGCTACATGATCTGTATTACGCGCTTTATCTTTATCTCCAATAAATATTAAAGTAACTGTTTTACTTAGCCATAAAGCACCGCACTATCAGCTTGTTAAGTCATTTTGTGAGCGTTATTCATGGGTCAAACATCTTGACTTTGTTGATAATATGGCTCATTTGATGTTAGAATATGATATTGCAATCGGCGCTCCAGGTTCAACGACATGGGAAAGAGCTTGTCTTGGTATTCCATCTGTGATTATTCCACTTGCGGATAACCAGATCTATATAAGTAAAAAAATGATAGCTGTAAATGCTGCCATAAATCTTGATGTGCAAAGCACTGAGACTGAATTACTCGCTGCAGTTGAAGAAATAAAGAAAAAATATGACGTCTTTAGAGCAACGAATTTAGGCTTGTGTGATGGACTGGGTGTAAAACGTGTTGTCGCTCATATAAATGCTTTATCAATTGATATAATCCAAATTAAGATGCGATCTGCAAGAGAAACAGATATAGAGATAATATATCAATGGCAATGCCATGAAAATACCCGTCGTTATGCATTGAATCCTTTTATACCAACGTATTCTGAACACGAGACTTGGATGTCTAATAAAACAATGGATAAAAAACATTATTTTTATCTTATTGAATTAGAGGGAATTAGAGTCGGTGCTGTAAGATTAGATCGATTAAAGGCGAGGGAGTATGTAGTTTCTATTTTTATATCACCAGATTATTATGGAAAAGGCTTAGCGAAACAAGCTTTAAGCTATATCGATTATATACATAGACACGTCACAATACACGCTACGGTTTTGAAAGAAAATATTGCTTCTCAGAAGTTATTTTTATCAGCCGATTATCAGCGAACTTCAGACGAGAGTTTTATCCGTACGCCAGTTATCTAGCATACATCAAATGTTGAGTTTATTATGAATATATTATTAAATGTAACTTTATTTTCAATGCTCTTTCCGTGGATCTCATTTGGTATTTTGAAGTTAGATACTCAGCCATGGTTTATTATAATGGGATCAATATTCTTTTTTTTTAATATCAGAAAGAAATTGCATAGTGCTATTTTTCTTTCTTTATTTTTATTCTTATATGCTTGTTGTATCGGAATCGCGTACGGACATTTTGATCTTTTAACTGCTAGAGCGATTTTAAGTTATTATGCATTTTTTATTGTGCTTTCATCATATTATATAATTAAACGATATTTTGAGGTTCCTATATGGGTTATCACTGTATCAAATTTCATTTGGTTATGTGCGGGTGCTCTACAGGTTGTTTTTGGAAAAGATATTTTATCTTTTTTAGTGTATGTAAGGACAACAGAGGATAGAGGGGTAACGGGACTAGCTCCGGAACCAACTTTTTACGGTATTTTTTTGTTTTTTATGTGTTGGTTACTTTATCTTGAGAAAAGTAGGATACCAACGAGGATTTTCCAAGTTTTATTTTATTTAAATATGGTTTTTATTTTGTTCGTTGCAAAATCATCAATGGTTATTCTTTTTATATTGATTAGTGTTATTTTATATGTTTTTTTTAATCTTTTTTCTATACGTAAATTAATAATAACTTTTTTATCTTTAGTCGTATGGGCTGTTTTAATCATTCAATTTGGAAGTCTTTTGGAAGGAAGTCGGTTGTTTAAATTAGTAATATTGATTATTGATTCACCATTAATTATTTTAGCTGAAGATGCAAGTATGAACGAAAGAGCTTCACATATCTTTTTTTCTTTCAAAGCTTTTATTGATGATGCAGGTCTCCCTCATGGATTTCATTTATTTTCAAATATTCTAACGACAGGGCGTGCTGATTATGGAGGTCTTTTTTGGTGGGGTGGGGCACATAATAAAGTTATGTCTGGTGTTGGAAGTGTACTATTTGAACTAGGCTGGTTCTCACTTTTATTTTTCATTTTAATTTTTTGGCTTATGGTTTTCCGAAACCATCTTAAAAACTCATTGTATTTCTTTTTTTTACTCTTAGGTCTATTTATGTCTGCGATTCCTGTTGCCTTCACGTTATTGCCTATTATAATAATTTCAACTCATTTCAATTTTATCGAAAGAGAACGTAATGCAATTAAAATCAATTATTGAAAATATTTCTGATGAATATGGAGGACCAGCCAATTCATTGCCAAATTTTTTGGAAGCTATTCGTTCAGAGTTAGGTGTTGAATCAGTTATATATTCAACTATAAATTCAATCAAAGATAAGAATGAGTTTATTGACCGATTTTCTATTCCTTGGGTCCGCTGTAAATTAAATGGCATGGACAAGCTTAAATATTCAAAAGAGATGAAAAGTAGACTGCTTAGCACACTAACAGATGGGGATGTTTTATTTTCTAATAACCTTTGGAATTACCCTGCGTTTTTAGCTGCGAAACTTTCACAAGAAAAAAAAGTACCCCACATCGTTTCAATACGAGGAACTCTTTATCCCTGGTCTTTAGCACAAGGGAAGCTAAGAAAGAAATTAGCATGGCTATTATTTCAAAAAAAATCATTACAACAAGCCAATTTAATTCATGTTACTTGTGCTGATGAATATAAAGCGGTAAGAGAACTTAATATTACATCGCCTATTGCAATCGTACCTCACGGTATTAATTATGATGATTATCAGGATTTACCAAATAAAATCAATGCAATTGAACATTTAAGGTTAAATAATAATAAGAAGTATGTTCTTTTTATGTCTCGCCTACATAAGAAAAAAGGGTTAGATATATTATTAGAAATTTGGCCTGAAGTAGCTAAAGACTTTCCTAATTGGTGTTTACTTATCGTGGGGCCCGATTATTCGAATTATAATGAGAATATTGCTGAACTAGCGGTTGAAAATGGTACTGAAGATAACATTAAAGTGTTTGGTATGCTTAGCGGATATGATAAAAAGTGTGTGTTAGCCTCTTCTGAATTCTTTATTCTCCCTAGTTATACTGAAAATTTTGGGGTGGTCATTGGAGAAGCGTTAGCGGCTGGATTACCCTCTATCACGACTACAGGAACACCTTGGTCTGAAATTAATACTCACAATTGTGGAAAGTACATTACATTATCAAGAGAAAATGTACTTCAATCTTTACAAGAAATGATGACTCTTGATAAACACTCGTTAGATGTAATGTCAAATAACTCCAAGCTATTAATAAAAAATAATTATTCCTGGTCTGCACAAGCAATTAAGTTTGGTAAAGCCTTGGATTTTGTTTTAACAGGAGAACCAGCTCCAGATGTAGTTTATCTGCAGGATGAAAATCCACCTACAAATATTGTGTGATTATTAACATGCTATTAAGGTAAGTTTCAGCTCTTGGAGTAGTCTTAACGACGCAGGATTTGTGGTGAATACTTACGTGTCGGTTAGATCTAAATAATATAAAAATTATAATAGTATCGGATTTTTTGAAATTAAACCGTAATATAATTACGGTATTTGAATTTAATTGTTTGTACGAAAAAAGCGATTAATGGAACAATATATTTAACGTTACTGAGGCAGTTACGTTTAAATCAAAGGATAAAAATGACAAATAAAAAAATAGCACTAATCACAGGTGTAACAGGTCAAGATGGCTCATACCTAGCAGAACTATTATTAGAAAAAGGCTATGAAGTTCACGGTATTAAACGTCGTGCATCATCGTTAAATACCGAGCGTGTTGACCATATTTATCAAGACAATCATGAAAAAAATCAAAAGTTTTTCTTACATTATGGTGATTTAACCGATTCATCAAACCTGACGCGTATTATTAAAGACGTGCAGCCTGATGAAGTATACAACTTAGGCGCTCAGTCTCACGTTGCTGTTTCTTTTGAATGCCCTGAATATACCGCTGATGTAGATGCAATGGGAACATTACGTCTACTTGAAGCCATTCGTTTCTTAGGCTTAGAAAAGAAAACTAAATTCTACCAAGCATCAACGTCTGAGCTTTACGGTGAAGTACAAGAAATTCCACAGCGTGAAACCACACCATTCCACCCACGTTCACCGTATGCGGTAGCAAAAATGTATGCTTACTGGATAGTGGTTAACTTCCGTGAGTCTTATGGCATGTATGCGTGTAACGGTATTCTCTTTAACCATGAATCACCGCGCCGTGGTGAAACGTTTGTAACGCGTAAAATCACCCGTGCTATTACCAATATTTCACAAGGTTTAGAGCAATGTTTATTCCTTGGTAACATGGACGCATTACGTGACTGGGGTCATGCTAAAGACTACGTACGTATGCAGTGGATGATGTTACAACAAGATGTTGCGGATGATTTCGTTATCGCAACGGGTAAGCAAATCTCGGTACGTGAATTTGTTCGCATGTCCGCGCAGAATGTGGGTATCGAACTTGAATTCACCGGCGAAGGAGTCGATGAAATCGCTACTGTTGTGGGCATTACGGGTGATAACGCCAAAGGCGTCTCTGTTGGTGATGTGATTGTTAAAGTTGATACACGTTACTTCCGCCCAGCTGAAGTAGAAACATTGCTTGGTGACCCATCAAAAGCCAAAGAAATATTAGGCTGGGTACCACAAATCACCGTTGAAGAAATGTGTGCTGAAATGGTTGAAAACGACTTGGCTAAAGCAAAACAGCACGCATTGCTTAAAGCACACGGTTATTCTGTTTCTGTAACAAAAGAAAGCTAATCATGACTAAACGTATCTATGTAGCGGGTCATCGCGGTATGGTTGGTTCGGCAATCGTGCGTCAACTGCAAGCGCAAGGTGATGTTGAACTTGTATTAAGAACACGCAGCGAGCTTGATTTAACCAATCAAGCGGCTGTGAATACATTTTTTGCAGCTGAATCAATTGACCAAGTGTACTTAGCTGCTGCGAAAGTGGGTGGCATTGTGGGTAACAATACTTACCCCGCTGATTTCATTTATGAAAATTTGATGATTCAAAGCAACATCATTAATGCCGCGCATATCGCCAACGTACAGGATTTATTGTTTTTAGGCTCATCGTGTATCTATCCACGACTTGCACCGCAACCAATGGCTGAATCAGCCTTGTTAACCGGTACGCTTGAGCCAACTAACGAACCTTATGCGGTTGCCAAAATTGCCGGTATTAAATTGTGTGAGTCTTACAACCGTCAACACGGTCGTAATTACCGCAGTGTCATGCCGACTAATTTGTATGGTCCGAATGATAACTTCCATCCGGAAAACTCACATGTTATTCCTGCCTTGTTACGTCGTTTCCACGAAGCCGCGTTAAACAATGACAGTGAAGTGATTGCATGGGGCAGTGGTAAACCGATGCGTGAATTCTTGTATGTAGATGACATGGCATCAGCGTCTATCTATGTGATGAACCTAGCGCAAGGGTTGTATGCAGAAAACACCGAGGAGATGTTAAGTCATATTAACGTCGGCACGGGTGTTGATTGCACGATTCGTGAACTTGTTGAAACTGTTGCTAAGGTAACAGGCTTTAACGGCGACATCGTCTTTGATAGCAGTAAACCCGATGGTGCACCCCGTAAATTGATGAACGTAGACCGTTTAGCTAATTTGGGTTGGCGTTATCAGGTCGATTTAGAATCTGGCTTGCAAAGTGCTTATCAGTGGTTCCTTGATAATCAAGATTGGTTTAGGAAATAGAAGCAGGGAGAAAGGTCAAAGGTCAAAGGCATCGACCCCAACTTTCACTTTTCTCTTTTCTCTTTTCTCCTTTTTTGCCTCGGAGATTTATGTTTTTAGATAACAACACATTTGAAACTGTTATCGATTCAACACCGCTTATTTCGATTGACCTTGTGGTTAAAACCCACAGAATCAAGCATTACTCGGGTTTAGAACCAATCGACCCGCGCAGGGTTATTGGTTTGTACCTGGTGGTCGCATTCAAAAAAATGAATCGATGCAAACTGCATTCACACGACTTTGTCAGCATGAACTCGGATTAACCTGTGCCATTGAGCGAGCGACATTGCTTGGCCCTTTTGAACATTTTTATGATGACAGTGTGTTCGGCGAACACGTCTCAGCGCATTATGTGGTATTAGGTTACGAGATAACGGTTGATGAGTCTCAGTTGTCATTGCCCACAGAGCAGCACAGTCAATACCAATGGTTGGATGTTAAAACGTTACTAACACAAGATGACGTACATCAACACAGTAAGTGGTACTTTACTTAGCGTCAGAAATTGATGTTAAGAATCAATTTCCATATTCAATTATTTAAAAATAAAAAGTTAAGGTTTATTATGATTTTACCAGTAATCATGTCTGGCGGTAGCGGGTCACGCTTATGGCCTTTATCTCGCGCACTGCACCCAAAGCAATTTTTAGCATTATTAAACGAAAATACCTTATTACAAGAAACTATTAACCGTCTTGATAATAGGCAATGCTTAAACCCCTTGATTATCTGTAATAACGAACACCGTTTTATTGTTGCAGAGCAGTTACGAGCTAACAATACCGCTGCAGGTGACATTATCCTTGAGCCGATGGGTAAGAACACCGCCCCTGCGATTACACTGGCTGCATTGGCAGCTGTCGCTAAAGATGATGACCCATTATTACTGGTATTAGCCGCTGACCACGTGATTAAAGATGTTGCCGCATTCCAACAAGCGGTGCTTGATGCCAAAGTCTTTGCTGCGCAAGATAAACTTGTGACTTTTGGTATCGTGCCAACACATGCTGAAACGGGTTATGGCTATATTAAACAAGGTGCTAAACATACAGACAATGAAGCGACTGGCTTTGACGTAGACAGCTTTGTAGAAAAACCAAATCTAGCAACAGCAGAAACCTACCTCGATTCAGGTGAATATCTGTGGAATAGCGGTATGTTCATGTTTAAAGCCTCACGCTATCTTGAAGAGCTGGCTAAATTCTCACCTGATATGTTAGCTATATGCACAAAAGCCTACGAGTATAAAACACAAGACTTAGACTTTACCCGTATTAGTGCTGATATCTTTGCCCAATGCCCTGAAGACTCGATTGATTACGCGGTGATGGAACCTCTTTGTAAAGCTGAAGGCTCTGATGCTATCGTCGTGCCAATGAATGCTGGTTGGAGTGATGTCGGTTCATTCTCATCATTATGGGAAGTGAGCGAAAAAGACGAGAATGGTAACGTTAATCACGGTGATATCATCTCGCACAATACCACTAACTCATACATTAATGCCGGTCACAAGTTAGTAACAACGGTTGGTGTTGATAACTTAGTGATTGTTGAAACTAAAGACGCGTTATTAGTGGCCTGCAAAGACCAAGTTCAAGATGTGAAAACCATCGTTGAAAAGTTAAAAGCAGATGACCGTTACGAATATAAACATCAACGTGAAGTGTTCCGTCCTTGGGGTAAATATGACTCCCTTGATTTTGGTGAGCGAGATCAAGTAAAACGTATTACGGTTAATCCGGGTGCTAAATTATCGATTCAAATGCATCACCACAGAGCAGAACATTGGATTGTAGTATCGGGCACTGCAAGCGTCACCAATGGTGAGCGAACTTTCTTAGTGACAGAGAATGAATCGACGTATATTCCATTAGGGCAAATTCACGCATTAGAAAACCCTGGTGTATTACCGCTGGAATTGATTGAAGTGCAAACGGGTTCATACCTTGGTGAAGATGATATTGTCCGTTTTGATGATAAATATGGTCGTGTTTAAGTTAAGGTAAACTTAGCTCTAGGAAATAGTAAATGAAAGTTTCGATTATCACAGCAACTTATAATAGTGTTGCAACAATTAAAGATACCTTACAGTCATTAAATAATCAAAGTTATGAGAATATTGAATACATTATTATTGATGGTGCTTCAAGCGATAATACGCTGGAAGTTATTAAGCAACAATGCCCGCGCGTAACAACAATTATTAGTGAGCCAGATAAGGGTATTTATGATGCGTTGAATAAAGGCATTAAAGCGGCTACGGGTGATATTATCGGGTATCTTCATTCTGACGATCTATTTGCTTATCCTGACGCAGTTAAAGATATTGTTGCTAAGTTTGAAAATTCAAATTGTGATGCCGTTTATGGCGATCTTCAATATGTATCGAAAGACAATATTGATAATGTTATTCGTTTATGGAAATCAGGAACTTACGCTAAAGAAAAATTAAAAAATGGTTGGATGCCGCCTCATCCAACATTTTACATGAAGCGTGAATTCTATAATAAATTTGGCGTATTTGATTTGAAGTTCAAGATCGCTGCTGATTATGATTCACTACTACGTTATCTTTGGGCTAATGATGTAACACTTTCATATTTACCTAAGGTGGTAATGAAAATGCGTGTTGGCGGTGCAAGTAATCGAAGTCTCAAAAATATAATCCAAAAAACCAAAGAAGATATTCATGCATTAAAAAATAGCGGACTTTTTTGGCCTCAAGCTGTGCTATTTAAAAACTTATCAAAAATACCGCAATTCTTCATTAAAAAATAAGATCTTATTATGACAAAATTAACAGCATTTAAAGCCTATGACATTCGTGGTCAATTAGGTACAGAACTAAATGTTGACATTGCATACCGTATTGGTCGTGCTTTTGGTCAACACTTGTTTTCAAAAAAAGAGTCTGCAGCAACTCCAACTGAACGAAAAACCGCCGTTGTTGGTGGTGATGTACGCCTCACATCAGAAGAGCTAAAACTCGCATTAGCTAGTGGTTTAATGGACGCGGGTGTCGATGTTATCGATATAGGTATGACTGGCACTGAAGAAATATATTTTGCGACAAAATCCCTTGGTATTGATGGCGGTGTTGAAGTTACAGCAAGTCATAATCCAATGGATTACAACGGTATGAAATTGGTACGTGAGGACTCAAAACCAATCAGTGGTGATACCGGCCTGCGTGAAATTCAAGCGTTAGCTGAAGCAAACAATTTTGCCGATGTTGTTGCAAGCAAGCGTGGCACGTTAACGCAGCAATCAACATTAACAGCTTATGTTGATCACCTAATGACATACATCACGCCTGCTAACATTAAGCCTATTAAATTAGTGGTTAACTCAGGTAATGGTGCCGCGGGCCATGTTATAGATGAACTAGAACAGCGTTTTCAGGTGCTAAATGTACCTGTTGAATTTATCAAAGTTCATCACGAAGCGGATGGTAATTTCCCTAATGGTATCCCAAACCCATTGTTACATGATTGCCGTGCGGATACCGCGAATGCGGTTATGGAGCATAAAGCGGATATGGGTATCGCATGGGATGGTGACTTTGACCGCTGTTTCTTGTTTGATGAAAATGGCGAATTTATCGAAGGTTACTACATAGTCGGCTTATTAGCTGAGGCGTTTTTACAAAAAGACGCTTCACAAGGAAAAAGTGGCGCTAAAATCATTCACGATCCTCGTTTAAGCTGGAATACCATTAATATCGTTGAAGCGAACGGCGGAGTACCAATTATGTCTAAGACGGGTCATGCTTTCATTAAAGAACGTATGCGCAAAGAAGATGCGGTATACGGTGGTGAAATGAGTGCCCATCACTATTTCCGTGACTTTGCTTATTGCGATTCAGGCATGATCCCTTGGTTACTTGTTACAGAATTACTGTCAGTAAAAAACATGAAACTGTCAGACACCGTGAAAGCGCGTATTGAAGCCTACCCATCATCGGGTGAAATCAATTCGAAGCTTACTAATCCCGTTGAAGCGATTGCCAGAGTGCGTATGCAATACGAAGTTGAAGCATTAGTTGTGGATGAAACGGATGGTATAAGCCTAGAGTTTGCTGACTGGCGTTTTAACTTACGTTCATCAAATACTGAACCTGTGGTTCGTTTGAATGTTGAATCTCGTCAAAATATTCCATTGATGGAAGAAAAAACTGCTGAAATCTTAGTGTTATTACGTCAATAAATTATCAGACAGCGTTATATTGAATAAGTGTATTCATTTTTATGAGTGCATTTTTATTGGAATTATAAAATGAAAATTGCTATTGTTGGAACTGGCTATGTCGGTCTGTCAAACGCAATGCTTCTTGCGCAACACAATGAAGTAATTGCGATTGATATCATCGAAGAAAAAATAAATCAATTAAACAAAGGTATCTCATCAATTGCAGATACTGAAATTGAAGATTTTTTACAAAATAAAGAATTAAACTTTATTGCTACATTAAATAAAGTATTAGCTTATAAAAATGCTGATTTTGTCATTATCGCAACACCAACAGATTATGACAGTGTTAATAACTACTTTAATACCTCGTCTGTTGAAGCTGTTATAAAAGATGTAATGGAAATCAATCCTACAGCTGTCATGGTAATTAAATCAACAGTACCTGTGGGTTATACTAAGCGTATAAAGCAGAAGTTATGCTGTAGCAATATTATCTTTTCTCCAGAATTCTTACGTGAAGGTAAAGCGTTATACGATAACTTACATCCTTCACGTATTATTGTGGGTGAAAAATCGGAACGTGCGCAAGTATTCGCTAATTTATTAGCACAAGGTGCGGTTAAAGAAAACATCGATATTTTATTTACAGATTCAACAGAAGCTGAAGCGGTAAAGCTATTTTCAAATACTTATCTTGCCATGCGTGTATCTTATTTTAATGAACTCGATACGTATGCCGAAACGCATGGCTTGAATGCTCGTCAAATTATTGAAGGTGTTGGGTTAGACCCTCGTATTGGCAGTCATTACAATAACCCATCATTTGGTTATGGTGGCTATTGCTTACCAAAAGACACCAAACAATTACGAGCCAACTTCGAAGATGTACCTAACTCGTTAATTAGCTCTATTGTTGATTCGAATACTGTGCGTAAAGACCATATCGCATTTTCTATTATCAATAGACAGCCAAAAGTAGTGGGTATCTATCGTCTGATCATGAAAACGGGTTCTGATAATTTCCGTGCATCGTCTATTCAAGGCATCATGAAGCGTATTAAAGCTAAAGGTATTGAAGTTGTTATTTATGAGCCAGTGTTAGTAGAAGAGACCTTCTTCAACTCTCGTGTAATAACTGACTTCGAAGAATTTAAGCATATGTCTGATGTGATAGTGTCGAACCGTATGGAAGATGCGTTAATATCAGTTGTAGGTAAGGTTTATACTCGCGATTTATTTGGTTCTGATTAATTATCTTTAGTGCTCTTTTTAAGTAAGTTTATTTTTATGTTTCGACAAAGCATTAAAGAACCACTTTAGTGCTTTATTATTTTTGTCATTCTACCATCTTGCATCTTTTTTTAATTTTTTAAGGTTATCACCATGAAATATTTAGTTACTGGCGTTGCTGGTTTTATTGGTTCGCAAGTGGTTGCTCGTTTGTGTGCTTTAGGTCATCAAGTCATCGGTATTGATAACCTGAATGATTATTACGATGTTAATTTGAAACTAGCGCGTTTAGACGAAATCAATCCACTAACAACATTTCAATTTATCGAAATGGAGGTATTGCTACATTATTTAAAGAGCAACAATTTGATAAAGTTATACACTTAGCCGCACAAGCAGGTGTTCGTTATTCTATCGATAACCCGATGGCATACGCAGATTCTAATCTTATTGGTCATCTAACTATTTTAGAAGGCTGTCGTCATAATAAAGTCAAACACCTTGTCTACGCATCATCTAGCTCTGTTTACGGCTTAAACAGCAAAACACCGTTTGAAACCAGTGATAGTGTCGATCACCCAGTGTCCTTATATGCAGCAACGAAAAAATCAAATGAGTTGATGGCACACTCTTACTCTCATTTATATAATATGCCAACAACAGGTTTACGTTTCTTCACTGTATATGGTCCAGCTGGCCGTCCAGATATGGCCCCCTTCATCTTTACTAAAAAGATATTAGATGGCGAAACTATTGATATTAATAACAATGGTGATATGTGGCGTGATTTCACGTATATCGACGATATTGTTGAAGGTATTATTCGTATTCAAGATGTTATTCCAACAGTCGATGCCGATTGGAAAGTTGAAACTGGTTCACCAGCAACAAGCTCAGCACCATACAGTGTCTATAACATCGGTCACGGTAGCCCAATTAGTCTAATGGATTTTATTGAAGCGATTGAAGAAGCATTAGGTGTTGAAGCAAAGAAAAACTTCCGTGAAATGCAACTTGGTGATGTATATAAAACGTATGCTGATACAAGTGACTTGTTTGCTGCGATAGGCTATAAAGCAAAAGTGGGCGTTAAAGAAGGCGTAAAAGCATTTGTTGACTGGTATAAAGATTTTTATGGCAAATAGGCCAAGAATAATACATTATGTATTTAGTCAACTTACCTAAGTAATAAATAACAATTTATATTTTTAAGTTGATATTTATTCTCTGCTATATTCGTGAATCAAGTATGCCCAATAAATTTAAAATTCATTAAGGTTATAATAAACATGTTCATAGAACTCGGTTTTGTTTTCTTTTTTTCTTTAGTTACGTTATTTACGATGCGTAAAATAGCAAAAGAAATAGGTTTAGTTGATAAGCCAAATGAGCGTAAACACCATAATGGTGCTATTCCACTCGTAGGTGGCATTACCATTTGTATTTCCTTCATCTATTTCTTGTTTAATAATCCAGAGTTGTTACCTAATCACAATTTATTTATGTTCTCTATTTTTATCCTTACCCTTGTGGGTGCGTTGGATGATAAATATGATCTTAGCTTCAAGGTACGTTTTTTTGTTCAAGGTGGATTATCGATAGCAATGATGTTTGTTGCTGATATACAGTTGCATACATTAGGTAATATGTTTGGTTTTGGTAATATTAGCCTGGGAGTTGTAGGCTATTTTGTCACCGTTATAGCTGTTGTTGGTGCGATTAATGCCTTTAATATGGTTGATGGTATTGACGGACTGCTTGGGGGATTATCTATAGTGACACTGGGTGGCTTAGGATTTATTCTTAGTACTGACGGACAAAGTAATCTAGCTTACTTATGTCTTGTTCTCATCGTTATTATCTTACCTTATGTCCTGTTTAATCTGGGTTTATTAGGGCGTGAGCGTAAAGTATTCATGGGTGATGCTGGTAGTATGTTGATTGGCTTTACAGTAATTTGGTTCTTATTATTATCAACACAAAAAGTTGGCGGGGCACCGTTACGTCCTGTTACTGCTCTGTGGTTAATTGCTGTACCGCTGATGGACATGGCTGCGATCATGATCCGTCGAATTCGCCGTGGTGACTCTCCGTTTAAACCTGATCGTGAACATTTACACCATATCTTCCAACGCTTAGGTTTAAACAATACCCAAATATTATGTGCTATCTGCTCGATCGCGATTGCATACGCTGCTTTTGGTATCTACGCGGAAATTGCTAATATTCCAGAATGGATAATGCTGGCGTTGTTCTTAGTGTGTTTCTTTATCTATCAATTATTATTATCAAAAGTATGGATTATTACGGCAAAGATTCGTGCTTGGCGTGATTGTTAACATTGGACAAGATGACACATAACACATATTAGATATGATCATATCGTTTGATAAGCACCTAGTAAATTGTTGCTTATTCTAACCATAAACAACTAATCAGTACTTAAATCAGTACATCGACCTATTACTTTCCTTGGGATGTGGCTTTAAACTCATAGTTTAAATTGCTTTCCAAGGATGGAAAAAAATGCGTATTTTACATCACGGTGCGGTTAATGGTGTGACCGGATCTTGTCATCAGCTGTATATGAATGAGTATAATTCAGTGCTGATCGACTGCGGTTTATTTCAAGGTTCAGAAGCCGCAGGTAACAACAATAAAGACCAACACTCCATCGATTTTAATGTGCGCACCGTTAAAGCGCTTATTATCACGCATTGCCATATTGATCATGTTGGCCGCATTCCTTACTTATTAGCCGCTGGCTTCACTGGCCCCATTTACGCTACCGAAGCTACAGCAGCTCTCCTTCCCCTCGTTATCGAAGACGCCCTTAAAGTCGGCGTGACCCACGATAAAAAACTGATCCAAGCTTGCCTCTCTCTATTAGAAAAACAGCTTATTCCTGTACCTTATCAAAAATGGTGCACCATTGACGTGCTTAAAATACCCAAAGAGGATATAAGTGTAGATGAAGTCTGCTATCAACGTCAAAAGATCCGCTTTTGTCCAGCAGGGCACATTTTAGGTTCTGCCTATGTCGAAATTGAACTCGCCACTGATAAACCTATTCGCCGTCACCGTGTTGTATTTTCTGGTGATCTAGGCGCTTCTTATAGTCCGTTATTATCATCCCCCCGATCGCCATACCGCGCCGATACATTAATTATTGAAAGTACCTATGGTGACAAAAGGCACGAACACCGTAATGAACGTAGCCAAAAGTTACAAGCCGTCATTGAACATGCAGTGAGTGATAATGGTGTGGTTTTGATCCCCGCATTCAGTATTGGCCGCACCCAAGAATTACTCTACGAAATAGAGCAATTTATTCACAGCGCTCCAGAGATGAGTGTATGGAAAAGCATTGAAATAATCGTCGATTCGCCAATGGCAGCAAACTTCACCAGTAAATACCGTGACTTTAAATCCTTGTGGGATAAAGAGGCGTTAGGCAAGTTAAAACAAGGTCGCCATCCACTTAATTTTGATCAGCTTTATACCATCGACAGTCATCAAGATCACCTGACTGTTGTCAAGTACCTGGCTAGGCGAAATAAACCTGTCATTGTCATTGCCGCCAGTGGTATGTGCAGCAGTGGACGTATCGTTAATTACCTTACGCAATTTTTACCTGATGCCAAAGCCGATGTTATTTTTGTTGGTTATCAAGCCCAAGGTACCGCGGGTCGGGATATCCAACAATATGGACCAAGGGGAGGATATGTTGATCTTAATGGTAAGCGAATAACCATTAATGCCAGTATCCATACCATTAGTGGTTATTCAGCCCATGCCGATCAGCAAGATCTACTTAATTTTGTTAAACACATAAAACATAAGCCGCAAGAGATACGTATTGTGCACGGTGATGAAGTTGCTAAAGCGGTGTTCGGGGATAAGCTAGGAAAATTGGTGCCGGATTCTCTTATATTACTGCCTAATCAATAATATAGGGGTTAAATGTTGGATAAAATGTTTATGGTATCGTTTCATATATAAGCCAACTGATTTTGCCGTAATCTTGCCGTAAACGTCTATTTAATGCATAATTCACTTCCTGACTTTGCTAATTTAAATAAAAGTAAAGGTTATTATATTTTTTGCATGAATAAATATGCGAGTGGGTATCTTGAATAAAGCAAGAGAATTAAAAATGAAAAAAATCCTTTTCATCGTTCATAATTTAAAGTTTGGTGGTATTCAAAAAATAACACTAGAATTAGCCCGTAACCATATCAAAATGGGTAATGAAGTTCATATATTGTGTCTTGAAAAGGGACAATCCCTGCCTATTGATTTTGAGTGTGATATTCATACGTTAGATTTGTCTAAGTTGATGATTAGAAATCCAGTTATAGCTGCTTATTATGTACTGTATAAATCGATTCTTAGGCACTTATTACCTCGAAGCGAGTTTTATTTTTCAACTATAATCTACAAAAAACTGGTCAGTGATAAAATCCATCAGATTGAGTCTGATGGACGAAAATTAGATGCTATTTTTATACGAGGAGCCCGATCCGTGCAACGTATGTGGTGGTATAAAAAGGACAATGCGGTATTTAGCTTACATTTGCCTTTTTCTTTATCTACAACAACAACAGGACTGATTGGAAAATATAACAACTGGCTTACGTCTAAACTATTTCACGACAAAATATTTTTTTCTGTTTCTGAATATATAAGACATAGTGTAGAGCAATCGCTTAAGATTCAAAATGTGACCCCTAAAAAGCATTTATCTATACATAATCCTTGTGATATAGGAAGAGTAAGACACTTAAGCTCTCAAGATATTAATATCTATGATGGAGATTTTATATTAGGTGTAGGTCGATTAACAAATCAAAAAAGATTTGATTTGTTAATCAAAGCCTTTCATCGAATAAACCCTGCTGATTGTAAATTGATCATTTTAGGCGAAGGTAATCAAAGGCGGGAACTTGAAAAGTTAATTAATGAACTTGATTTAGCTGAAAAAGTGATAATGCCTGGTTTTGTAGATAACCCATATGTTTGGTATAAAAAGGCAAAATTATTTGTTTTAAGCTCTGATTGTGAAGGTTTTGGTAATGCTATTGTTGAGGCGTTAGCCTGTGGAACCCCCGTTGTGAGTACAAACTGTGGCCCTGTAAATGAGATATTAACAGGTGAATTGAAAAAAGGCCTTGTTTCAAAAGGTGATTTTATAGCATTAGCGAATGTAATGGCTGAATATTTAAAAAATCCCATTGTACCGAGTGATAAAAATGTCGAGCGATTTTCTTTTGGCACTATCATCAAGCAACAACTGGATTTACTGAATGATAGTGATATCTAGGTTAGGTGGTAGTAATAGCTAAGTGTTACTTATATTAATGCATTATTTAATCGAAATGTATTTATGACGTTTGGAATAAAATAAGAGAAATAAAAATGAAAAAAATCCTTTTCATCGTTCACAATTTAAAGTTTGGTGGTATTCAAAAAATCACATTAGAATTAGCCCGTAATCATATAAAAATGGGCAATGAAGTTCATATTTTATGTCTTGAGAAAGGACGGTCATTACCGATTGATTTTGAGTGTAATATCCATACACTAAATATATCTAAACCTTTAATTTTTTAATCCTTTTCTTGCCATATATTATGCTTTATATAAAGTGATTTTTAGAAATTTACTACCTCGTAGTGAATTTTATTTTTCGACTTTAATCTACAAAAAACTCGTCAATAAAAAAATTGATCAAATTGAGTCTGATGGACGAACATTAGATGCTGTTTTTGTACGTGGTGCTCGTTCAGTTCAACGCATGTGGTGGTATAAAAAGGATAATGCAGCATTTAGTTTACATCTTCCTTTTTCTTTATCCAGTAATGCGAAAGGAATAATAGGTAAGTATAACCATTGGCTCACGTCTAAGTTATTTAAAGATAAAGTTTTTTTCTCTGTTTCTGAATACATAAGGCAGGGTGTTCAGGCGTCTTTAGCAATACAGGGTGTAGCTCCTAAGAAGTTTTTAGTTATAAATAACCCATGTGATATAAAAAGGGTGAAAGGCTTAAGTACTCAAGATGTTGATCTTTATGATGGGCATTTTATATTAAGTGTCGGGCGATTAACAACTCAGAAACGGTTTGATTTATTAATTAAATCTTTTCATCGAGTCAATCCGGATGATTGTAAATTGATTATTTTGGGTGAAGGAAACCAGAGACAAGAACTTGAAAAACTAATTGATGAATTAGGTTTAACAGATAGAGTGTTACTTCCTGGGTTTGTAGATAACCCATACCCTTGGTATAAAAAAGCAAAGCTTTTTGTGCTCAGCTCTGATTTTGAAGGTTTTGTTAATGTTGTTACAGAGGCCTTAGCTTGTGGAACACCTGTCGTTAGTACGGATTGTGGTCCTGTCGACGAGATACTAATAGGCGAACTTTCCAAGGGAATTGTGCCAAAAGGCGATTTTGTGGCTTTAGCAAATGTGATATCTGAATATTTGAATAATCCCGTTTTACCTTCAGAAGAAAATATAGCGAGATTATCCTTTGAGAATATTATTAAGCAACAACTTGAGTTGTTGAACATAAATTAATTACAGTAGGCATGATGTTATGAAAATCATCGATCGTATTATACCTGATTCACTGAGTAAGCATGTTAGACGTTGGAGGTATGATTTACGGTATAAGCGTAAGTTTAAAGAACTCCACGGTTATGAATTAAACGAAGATAATCCCAACACATTTGCAGAAAAAATATTTTATAGAAAAAAGTTTGGTAACTTTGAGGAAATGGCAAAGTTTGCAGATAAGTATACTGTTAGAAAATATGTTGAAAAACAAATTGGAGCAGAATATTTGATTCCTATTTTAGGTATATATGAACAACTTAAAATAGCCGATTTTGATGATCTACCAAATAAATTTGTAGTAAAAACGACTCATGGCAGTGGCAAAAATCATATTGAGATAGTGCGAGATAAAGCATCTCATGATCTTGATAAGTTAATCGAAAAAATGAATTATGCGCTAACATTAGACTTTGGATTCGTAAGAAGGGAGTTGGCGTATACAAAAATAGAAAAGCGAATCATGATTGAATCATTTTTACCCTCTGAATCGGATACCCCCGATGATTATAAATGCCATTGCTTTACGAATGATGAAATATTTATTGGTGTAGATCAGGGACGTTTTACTGAGCATAAAAGAAGTATATATGATGAAAATTGGAATATGACTGATATTGCCTTAAATACATTTCCTCCTGTTGAAGACTGCAAAAAGCCTGTAAATTTTGAGTTGATGAAACAACTGGTTCGAAAGTTAGCTGAAAATTTTGATTATGTTCGAGTCGATTTTTACAATATAAATGGAAAAATGTTTTTTGGTGAGCTAACCCTGACTCCTGCAAATGGAATGGAATCGTTACAAGCAATAAAGCAAGGAGATAATTGGGGTGAAAAGTGGGGTAAGTTATGGGTTTTAGACAAAGAGAATAAACTATTATATAGAAATTAAATTACTGCGTAAGATGGTTAGAATACTATCTTACGCGTAAAAATATTATATTAATCTATAGTTTTTTGCTCTGAAATTGATACTTGTGATACACATAGCACCATTAACATAACGTAGGTTATTGATGGTAGGGTACTGGTTAATACAGTATCACTTAAACCTGCTATAGCGTAATTCGTCACGATGAGACTACCAGCAAGTGCCACTTGCGGATTATTAGTCCAGTGTTTGATAAAAATATATAGCGGAAGTAATAATACCAATAAGATCGAAATTAGCCCTATTAGTCCTTGACAGCCTAAAGCCTCAAAGTAAATCGAATGGAAGTGTTTTTCTGCGTATTTTTTTGCATAAGGGGCTATTTTCCCTTCTTTGATTAACTCTAACATTCTATCGCGAGCGGCTAATTTTCCATAACCAAAGAAAGGTTTTTCTGCAGCGAGTAACAAAGAACCCTTCCATAGTTCTAGTCTAATTGTCGATGATGAGTGTGGCGCCCATGATTTTTTTTGTGTTGGTGTGATCTTTTTCTCTGTTGATTTGTTTACTATCGAAGTTGTACTTTTGGTCGTTCTCACCGTGTCCTGTTCAATGGTTTTGTTAACAGCAAGCGTTACATTTTTTGATGCTATGTTAATTCTTTTTATCAATGCATCGTTATTGAATAACGATGTTACTCCTATAGCACTGATTAATAATACCCATAATATGAAAATATTACTTTTAGACTGTCGAAATGTGAGAACTGAAAAAACTAACATGGTAGCCAAAGCCGATAGTGCTACCCCTTTTGATTGTGATAGTACTATTGCTGAAATAGTTAAGGGAAAGGTAGCATATACCATATATTTCAACAATTTATTGTCACTATTACTTTGTGGCAATAAGAATGCTAAGAGAGCAGTCGCTGATACCATCAATGGTATAACATTATTGCCTAGTACGTCTCTTCTATCTAAGCCTGTAATTTGAGCGTTAAGCATGCCGATAAAGCAAATGATGAGTCCGAATATGAAGGCCCAATGGATAATTTTCTTATCTGGGTTATTTTTAACGAGAAAAGCGGCAACAAGTAATAGAGGTAAGCCGCGTAATATTTTTTTTACATGGCGCATATCTGTTGTTTCTTGAACCAAGTTAACCAGATGCGGAAAACTAAAGGCTATAAATGCAAGGCTCAATAATGTGAGACTTCTGTTCCAGCTTAATTGTTTGTAATAACCTGCAACCACCGCCATTAAAGTTAAAATTGTGGTGCTAACTATGTAACCTTTTGGAAATAAAAATAATAATACGGGATAAAGGCAGACTCCAATAGTGGATGCTAGGAGCCATTTAGATTGGGTGTCGTTGGGTAATGACAAATTCATGGTAGACAAGCCTGTTGCTGTGAATTATAGATATGTCGTGATAATACGGGATAAATTGATTTTAGGCTACGTTATCATTTTTGATTATGATGAAACTCATATCGTTAATGTAAGTTTATTGTCTGGCAACATTAGTATAATATCGGTTTATATTAATGCATGCCTATTTTTAACATATATTCCCTGTATGTATTGTGCTTAATTTATAACGCGTTTATCAAAGGATAACCATGTTCAACAACAAATCCATTCTCATCACCGGCGGCACTGGTTCTTTTGGTAAAAAATACACCAAAACCATTCTTGCTAATTATAAACCAAAACGTTTAATTATCTTATCGCGTGATGAGCTTAAGCAGTTTGAAATGCAGCAAGAGTTTAATGATCCATGTATGCGTTACTTTATCGGTGATGTGCGTGATGCTGAGCGTATGATGCAAGCGATGCAAGATGTGGATTTTGTGATCCATGCTGCCGCGTTAAAGCAAGTACCTGCGGCAGAATATAACCCGATGGAGTGCATTAAAACTAATATTCACGGTGCAGAAAATGTCATTAAAGCGGCGATTGCTAACAAAGTAGAAAAGGTAATCGCGTTATCAACAGATAAAGCGGCTAATCCGATTAATTTATACGGTGCAACCAAATTGGCCTCGGATAAGTTGTTTGTTGCTGCCAACAATATGGTGGGTAGTGGTCCAACCCGTTTTGCTTGCGTGCGTTATGGTAATGTTGTTGGCTCGCGTGGTTCCGTGGTGCCTTTCTTTAAAGGTTTGCTAGAAAAAGGGGCAGAATCATTACCTGTGACTCATCCAGATATGACGCGTTTTTGGATCACGTTACAAGACGGTGTTGATTTCGTACTGACTAACTTTAAACGTATGCAGGGCGGCGAAATATTTATTCCGAAGATTCCTTCTGTGCATATTATGGATTTGGTTGCGGCTTACGCGCCTGACATTAAAACCGAGATCATTGGTATTCGCCCAGGTGAAAAGTTACATGAGATTATGTGCCCAGCAGATGATTCGCATTTAACCTTAGAATTTGCTGATCATTATGTTATCTGCCCAACGATTATATTTTTTGGTCAGGATATTGATTATGGCTTAAACCGGTTAGGTGAAAAAGGTCAAGCCGTAACACAAGGTTATGAATACCATTCCGGTAATAACCCTGATTTTCTGAATATTCAGCAGATCCGTGATTTTGATCGTCAAGCTGAGCTGTAAGGAATAGTTTGTTATGATCCCTTATGGTAAGCAGGATATTAACCAGCAAGACATTGATGCGGTCATTGCTGTATTACAATCCGATTTTCTCACTCAAGGCCCGCAAGTCCCTTTGTTTGAACAAGCTCTGATCGCGCATACTGACACTGACTATGCCGTGGCTTGTAATAGTGCAACATCGGCCTTGCATCTTGCTTGTTTAGCATTAGATCTTGGAGAAGGGGATTGGTTATGGACCACCCCTATAACCTTCGTCGCCTCGGCTAATTGTGGACTATATTGTGGTGCAAAAGTTGATTTTGTGGATATTGATCCTGCGACTTATAACCTCTGCCCTGATACGCTTGAGAAAAAGCTCATTATAGCTAAAGCACAAAACAAATTACCCAAAGTTGTTATTCCTGTGCACTTGTGTGGTCAATCCTGTGATATGGCCGCTATTCATGCATTATCATTACAATATGGTTTTAAGATCATTGAAGACGCTGCCCATGCCATTGGTGGTTCGTATCAGGGGAAACCGATTGGTTGTGGTGAGTATGCAGATATTACCGTATTTAGCTTTCATCCGGTGAAAATTGTCACCACCGCAGAAGGTGGCGCGGCGTTGACGAATCAACGTGCATTAGCAGATAAAATGATTCTGTTACGCAGCCATGGCATTACTCGCGATCCGGCATTAATGCAAGGAGAGTCCGATGGCGCTTGGTATTATCAACAAGTCGAACTTGGCTTTAATTACCGTATGACAGAATTGCAGGCTGCACTGGGTGTGTCGCAAATGCAGCGACTTGATGCGTTCGTTACTGCGCGGCATTACCTTGCACTGCGTTATAACTCGTTACTCAGTAAGTTACCTGTTACAACGCCTGTTCAGCTAGATAATACCTATTCAGGTCTGCATTTATATGTTATTCGTCTACAGTTAGACCGAATTTCGTTAACACATCGAGATGTTTTTGATGTATTAAGAGCCAATGGCATCGGTGTTAATTTGCATTATATACCGGTTCACTTACAGCCTTATTATCAACAGATGGGATTTAAACAAGGTGACTTTCCTGCCGCAGAACATTATTACCAAGATGCTATTTCATTACCGATGTTTCATACTATGACGGAGCAGCAACAAGATGAAGTTGTGACTGTCCTAACGCGTATTTTATTACCTAGTGTGGCTGAAATATAATGAGAGTAGCAATGATCCCTGCCCGTGGTGGCAGTAAGCGAATTCCTCGTAAGAATATCAAGTTATTTCATGGTAAACCTATGATTGCTTATTCAATTGAAGCCGCGCAAAAATCCGGTTGTTTTGATAAAATAATCGTGTCGACCGATGATCTCGACATTGCTGATATAGCTAGGCATTATGGTGCCGAAGTCCCCTTTATCCGTCCAGCTAATATTGCTGATGATTACGCGACCACCATGGATGTCATTCAACATGCGATAGGATGGTGTGAATCACAAAATATAACCGTCGATTTACTTTGCTGTATTTATGCCACAGCGCCATTTATATCATCGAATGATTTATCTGCGGGGTTAGAAGCTGTATCAGAACGTAATATTGATTATGCATTCAGTGCTACTTCTTTTGCTTTTCCCATTCAACGTGCTATTTCATTGAGCGAGAATGGCTCTGTGAAAATGTTCCAGCCTGAGCATTTAAATACGCGTTCTCAAGACTTACAAGAAGCTTTCCACGATGCTGGTCAATTTTATTGGGGTAAGGTATCTGCATTTAAAGTAGGAAAGCCATTTTTCTCTTTATCTTCAAAAGCTGTCTTGATACCGCGAAAAAGGGTGCAAGATGTGGATACTTTGGAAGATTGGGAATTTGCTGAAGCGTTATATGCGGTCATGAAGGTTTAATGTGAATATCGTCATTCGTACCGATGCGTCGGTGCATATCGGTAGTGGTCATGTAATGCGCTGTTTAGTATTAGCACAAGGGCTAGTACGGCAGGGCCATCAGATGAGTTTTGTTTGTCGCCCGCAAGCGGGAGATTTGGTTGCTTTCATTGAAAGTAAAGGTTTCCCTGTTTATAAATTAGTGGAACCAAAAATTGAATTTCTCCCTGAGAGTAGCGCTGATTATGTGGCCTGGTTGCAAGTACCTTGGCAGCAAGATGCGCAAGATTTGTTAACACTGGTGACGAATGCTGATCTGGTTATCGTCGATCATTATGCGTTGAATGCAAACTGGCAACAGTGCATACAACAAACATTGAATTGTAAGATCATGGTCATCGATGACTTAGTACGTAATCACCATGCGGATCTAATTTTAGATCAAACATTATTACGCTGCAGTGACGAATATCAGCCCGCTCACGATGATACTAAGGTATTAACTGGTTGTGAGTTTGCATTATTAAATCCACTATTTAGCTATTATCGTGAGCAAGTATTAACAGATGATAAGCTCTCCCTCAGACCCAAATTATTATTAAGCATGGGCGGAATAGATCAACCTAATGCGACCTTGCAGGTTTTAACCGCGCTTGCTGCAATACCTGCGTTAGCCCGGCCTTTCGTTACTGTGTTATTAGGGCCTCGTGGACCCCATTATCAGCAAATACAGGCATTCTGTCAGCAGCATAGTGATTGGATCACACATTTAAACTTTGTTGATAACATGGCAGAATTAATGCTGCAACATCAAGTCGCTATTGGTGCGCCAGGCACTACCACTTGGGAAAGAGCCTGTTTGGGATTACCGAGTATTATTATTCCATTGGCTGAAAATCAGCGGACCATCAGTCGTAATCTAGTTGCTGTGGACGCGGCGTATAAGGTTGAACTCGAAGATATAGCTCAGCGGTTAATGATAACTTATCAGCGGTTATTACAGAATTGGTCCGTGTTGAGAGAGAATAACCTTAAGTTATGTGATGGGTTGGGATTGAACCGGGTATTACAGGTTATTGAAAATTTAGATAGTACTGTTCATTTAGATAGCTCTGCACATGTCAATGGGACGTCATGTCTACAGTTACGCCGTGCTGCTCTGACGGACATCAAACCGGTATTTGATTGGCAATGTCACCCGCACACGCGGCAATATGCGTTAAATAAACGAGTGCCGAGCTGGTCTGAACATCAAACTTGGATGATTAATAAGCTCAGTCAGCATCAAGATTATTTTTATATTATTACCATATCAGATACATCTTTTACATTTTCTGCATTAAGCCATAAGCAGGTTCGCCATGGTATCAGCGTCGGCGTAGTGCGTTTAGATAGAATAAATACAGCTGAATACCTGCTGTCTATTTTTATTGACCCTGCTTATTATGGTCAGGGTATTGCTAAGCGAGCACTAACATATTTGGATGAGCTACACCCAAATATCACTATCCATGCTAAAGTAATGATGGCTAACACGGCTTCACAGCAACTATTTAATCAGGCTAATTATCAACGCTTAACGGCGGAAACTTTTGTCCGTTATCCACTGTCTTAAACGGCTATTTCTCCTTTTATCGAAGAGTATTTTTTAACATCATGACTGAGCAGTATATTACTATCGATGGTCGCAAAATTGGCCCCCACTTTTCGCCCTATATTATAGCCGAACTATCGGCAAATCATAATGGTGATATCAATCGTGCTTTTGCAATCATGGAAGCTGCAAAAAAAGCGGGCGCTGACGCGATAAAATTACAAACTTATACTCAAGATACGATAACGATGGATTGCGACAGTGATGAGTTCCAAATCAAGGGGGGGTTGTGGCACGGACAAAGTTTATATCAGTTGTATACCAGTGCGCATATGCCGTGGGAATGGCACCAACCATTATTTGCGAAAGCGAAAGAACTCGATATTACTATTTTTAGTTCGCCTTTTGACTTTACTGCTGTGGATTTATTAGAAGAACTGGATGCGCCAGCGTATAAAATTGCCTCATTCGAGATTGTTGATTTACCTTTAATTAAACGGGTTGCGCAAACCGGTAAACCGATGATTATTTCAACCGGCATGGCAGATCAAAGCGAGATTGAACTCGCGATACAAACAGCTAAAGATAATGGCTGTGATGATTTGGTTGTATTGCATTGTGTGAGTGGTTACCCAGCGCCCGCAGCACAATATAATCTACGCACGATTGCCGATATGGGTCAACGTTTTGACGTGCTAGCAGGGTTATCTGATCATACCATTGATAATGCAACCGCGGTTGTTTCTGTTGCTTTCGGTGCTTGTGTGATTGAAAAACACGTGACTTTAGATCGGAATGCGGGCGGTGCGGATGATAGTTTTTCTCTTGAACCAGATGAATTAGCTCGGCTTTGTCGTGATACCTATACCGCTTGGCAAGCGATGGGGAATGTAAATTATGAGCGCACACCAGCAGAGCAAGGTAATGTTAAATTTCGTCGCTCGTTATATGCTGTTAAGGATATTGCCGCTGGTGAGTTATTTACAACGGATAATGTTCGCAGTATTCGTCCTGGTTTTGGTTTAGAACCAAAGTATTATGACCAAGTATTAGGAAAAAAAGCTAACGTTATAATACCTAAAGGTACGGCGCTGAGTTTTGGGCTAATAAGTTAGAGGAACGGTTAGTATTGTGAATCTTATATGCACTAACTGCGTTTACAGCTAGTGTATATATTTTATTATTAATCCAATAATGACTCAAAGTATTTAATATGCTCATCAACTGTGCGTTCAGCAGTGAATAGCTCGGCCAAACGTTGTTTACAAGCCACAGACATATCGCTGACAACTGCTTCGTTGCTATATAAATATTCAATTTTATCTGCGATGGCTAATGCATCTTTGACTGGTACAACACAGCCATTAACACCATCTATTACAACTTCTTTACTACCGCCAGTTACAGTCACAATTGAAGGAACGCCATAACTCATCGCTTCCATTACCGCTCTTGGTAATCCTTCACCACTGATTGAGGCTTGAACTAAAATATTACACGCAGCCATTAATTCTGGTGCATCAGTACGGTAGCCGGTAACGTGGATACGATTACCTAATGCAGAGTTTTTGATTGCACTAAGGTAAGGTTCTTTCTCCATGCCTGAGCCAACCAGTAATAGATGGAAATTGTTTAAATGGGCAACTTTATTTACTGCTTCAAGTAATACTGATAAACCTTTAGTTGGTCTAACATTAGCAACCGCAATAGCAACGAAAGCCCCCTCTGGAATACCAAATTCAGAGAGATCGCCAGGTTGGGACTGGTACCAAGCCGGATCATGACCTTTATAAATCGTGACTACTTTATCCTTGTTTTTCCATACTTGTGCTTGAATATCTTCGGTCACTGCATTAGATACACAAATGATACCGTCAACGCGAGGGTGTAAGTGGGTTAGGTAAGCACTTGGATCATGGCGATATAATCCGCCTGTAGTACCTCGATAATTAACCATTTTCACAGGGAAACCGATACACGCAAATGCGGCGTTTGGAATTGTTTTAGAGTTTAGTGCATAAACAATATCGTAATCGCCTGTACGTAATTCAGCTCTGATCATTTTAATCGTGTTTAAACAGATTTTTTTGGTCGGGTATTGTTCAATCACCTTGATCCCAAGGTTTTCAAAAATTGGCGTGTAAGCAGAGTTTGGTCGTGTAAATACCGTTAAGTCATGACCTTTATTCGCAAGACCTATGGTTATCATGACCTCTGGTCGAATTGCATTTGAAGTCTTGAGATAATCGCCCACAACCAAAATTTTCATATACAGCCTTATTTAATATAAATTACGGAATTAAGCAGGAGATAATAACATATTGTACATTCTCACAGATAGAGTCGACTACGAAATTCATACAGATTTAATAATTGTATCGTATTAAGGTGATGTTGTTTGGCTATAGTTATTATTTTACTGTTAGAATATAAGGATATATTATTTATTTCCACCCCTAATCAGGTCGACACCATGAACATTACCATTGCAGGTACGGGTTACGTTGGTTTATCAAATGCTGTGTTATTAGCACAACATAATCATGTGATAGCTCTAGATATTATTACCGAAAAAGTAAACCTTATTAACGATAAAAAATCACCTATCTCAGATAATGAAATCGAAGATTTCCTCGTTAATAAAGAACTTGATCTTACTGCAACAACTGATAAGCAACTTGCTTATAGCAATGCTGATTATGTGATTATCGCAACGCCAACTGATTATGATGTGGTAAATAACTATTTTAATACCAAATCAGTAGAGGCGGTAATTAAAGATGTAATGGCGATTAACCCAAATGCGGTTATGGTGATTAAATCGACGGTACCTGTTGGTTATACCAAAGAGGTCAAACTGCGCCTAGGTTGCGATAATATTTTGTTCTCACCTGAGTTTTTACGTGAAGGCAGTGCCTTATACGATAACCTACACCCTTCACGTATTATTGTTGGTGAACAGTCTGAACGTGCACAGGTTTTTGCTGAGCTGTTAATGCAAGGTGCGGTTAAAACTGACATCGATGTGTTGTTTACTGATTCGACTGAAGCGGAAGCGGTTAAGCTGTTCTCTAACACTTATTTGGCGATGCGGGTGGCTTATTTCAATGAACTGGATAGTTATGCCGAGACTCACAGTTTAAATACCCGTCAGATCATACAAGGTGTAGGTTTAGACCCGCGTATTGGTAGCCATTATAATAATCCGTCATTTGGCTATGGTGGCTACTGCTTGCCAAAAGATACCAAGCAATTACGTGCGAACTATGAAAATGTACCAAACAGTTTAATCAGTGCTATTGTTGATGCTAATTCGACACGTAAAGATCATATCGCTGATGCTATTATTGCTAAAAAACCGCAAGTGGTTGGTGTTTATCGTTTGATTATGAAATCAGGTTCGGATAATTTCCGTGCTTCATCGATTCAAGGCATCATGAAACGAATCAAAGCGAAAGGTATAAAGGTCGTGGTATATGAGCCTGTATTGACTGAGAATGAGTTCTTCAAATCACCGGTACTGACAGATCTGAATGAATTTAAAGCACTTTCTGATGTCATAGTATCGAACCGTTTAGCGGACGAACTGCTTGATGTTGCGGATAAAGTCTATACTCGAGACCTATTTGGTAATGATTAGATTGATAACGATTAAAATTGCACTTATTATCCGAATTCAGGAAATGAAAAACAAATGAAATATTTAATTACTGGCGCGGCTGGATTTATTGGTTCTCGCTGTGCAGAGCTATTATGTCAACAAGGTCATCAGGTTATAGGTGTTGATAATCTAAATGATTATTACGATGTGAATTTAAAGTTTGCTCGGTTAGCTAATACGAAGAAATCGGAGTCATTTACTTTTATTGAGTTGGGCCTTGCCGATCGTGACGGTGTCGCAGCGTTATTTTCTGAACATCAATTTGATCGCGTGATCCACCTTGCTGCCCAAGCCGGCGTACGTTATTCCATTGATAATCCAATGGCGTATGCCGACAGCAATTTAACCGGTTTTTTAACTGTATTAGAAGGCTGCCGTAATAATAAAGTGAAGCATTTGGTTTATGCATCATCAAGCTCGGTTTATGGGTTAAATAACAAAACCCCGTTTAGTACCAGTGACAGTGTTGACCATCCTATCTCACTTTACGCGGCATCAAAAAAATCGAATGAATTAATGGCACATACCTATTCACATTTATATAGCGTCCCGACAACTGGCTTACGCTTCTTTACTGTGTATGGTCCTTGGGGTCGCCCAGATATGGCGTTATTCAAGTTTACCAAGGCAATTATTGCTGGCGAAACTATTGATGTGTATAACAATGGCGATATGTTACGTGATTTTACTTACATTGATGATATCGTTGCTGGAGTATTACAAATTCAAGCTGTGATACCAACACCGGATGCGAACTGGAAAGTTGAAACAGGTAGCCCCGCAACCAGCAGTGCGCCTTATCGAGTGTATAATATTGGTCATGGTAGTCCGGTTAAACTAATGGATTATATTGAAGCGTTAGAAGACTCTTTAGGTATTAAAGCCAAGAAAAACTTTATGCCTATGCAGCCGGGTGATGTCTACGCGACGTATGCCGATACCCAGGATTTATTTGAAGTTACTGGTTACACATCGAAAGTAAAAGTACAAGAAGGCGTGAAAGCCTTTGTCGATTGGTATCGTGACTTTTATAACGTGTAAACGACACCGTATATAAAAAATACTGTATATAAGTACAAAAAGGATAAGACTTTGAAGCAAACCAAAATAACGAAAGCGGTCATTCCCGTTGCAGGCTTAGGTACGCGCATGCTACCTGCAACCAAAGCGATCCCAAAAGAGATGTTACCAGTAGCAGATAAACCACTTATTCAATACATAGTAAATGAATGCGCAGCTGCGGGTATTACCGAAATTGTGCTGGTTACGCACGCTTCTAAAAATGCCATCGAAAACCATTTTGATACTTCATTTGAATTAGAATCGACGTTAGAGCACCGAGTTAAACGTCAATTATTAGCAGAAGTACAAGCAATTGCACCAAAAGGTGTAACGATCATGCATATCCGTCAAGGCGTCGCGAAAGGGTTAGGGCATGCAGTATTGTGCGCCAAACCGATTATTGGTGATGAACCGTTTGCGGTAGTATTACCTGACGTTCTGATGGATGAAGTCAGTGCAGATTTAAAAACTGAAAACTTAGCTAGTATGATGCGCCGCTTTAATGAAACCGGTTTTAGTCAGATCATGGTAGAACCTGTACCAATGAGCTTAGTGTCTGGTTACGGTGTTGCTGATTGTGGTGGTGTTGAGCTTAGCGCGGGTGAATCAACTAAGATGACCGCGGTGATTGAAAAGCCAGCACAAGATAAAGCGCCGTCAAACCTTGCTGTTGCAGGACGTTATGTATTACCGGCTGCGATCTGGGATCTACTTGCTCGCACAGCGCCTGGTGCAGGTGATGAGATTCAGCTAACGGATGCGATTGATGACCTGATGAAATTACAAACGGTTGAAGCTTTCCACATTAGCGGTAAATTACATGATTGTGGTTCAAAATTAGGTTATATGAAAGCATTCATTGAGTATGGCTTACGTCACCCTGAAGTAGGCGATGATTTACAAGCATTTATTAGTGGCTTGAAATAACACGTGAGTTTGACATTATAATGTTATGAAACAAAGGGCAGTTTACTGCCCTTTGTTGTATCTAAATAGGGATTAATCTAATTCAGTTTCTAACCAATCTGAATCTAGCTGTGCGAATGCTAATAGCAATTCTACTACCGCCGCATAAAATCCAAATTTATCACAGTCTTTTACCTTCATTTCAAAATCACCTAACCAGTTAAGTAAGTGAGTTTGTAAGAAGTCATACTGCATTGCGAAGTTCGCGCGGATCTGCGCTTCTGATTCCGAATCTAAAGTTTTTAAGATCAAGTTACCCATGAAATCTAACTGAATCGCAATGTGATCGGCAGGCTCGCTGTATTTATCACTGATATTGATGTTGTGCTTATCGAGTAGCGTAATCATTTTTTGATACGCTTCTTGCATCAAGTGACCTTCTTCACTAGTGAACACCGACTCATACGGGGGCGCAGATGATTTACTGTTACCTAAAAATACTTGTGCATAGTCTGCACATAACTCTAAACGTGCGTCCTTACGTAGGTTTGCTGCCGCTAATGAACTGATTAGCTTTTCAACAGAAACCGTTAACGCGGGGGTTGCAGCTAAGCCTTGTAAGAAACCTTGGATTTCAGCTGACTGGTATTGACCGAGTTGCTCATCAGATAATTCAGTTGCAAGTGTGGTTGAAAGCCACCAGTAGATCTCTGAACGGGTTTGGCATAATTGGGTTAGTTCATCCATTGTGTTCTCCAAATGGGAATTAGTGCTGTAATTGTGCCGTATTATAGCGAATAAATTTAACCGAGGAGTCAGTTTTGATCAAAGTTAAATTAAAATGCAGTCTTTTCACGCAAAATTGAAATTTTCTCAAGTCTTTCTAGTAGGAACTTGGTATTACTCGCGTTACAATGTGGCCGAAATTTAGTTTACAAACCAACTTGTATTATCTCAATCAGGAGAAAACGGATGTTTACACGTGATATGAATATAGCTGACTATGATGCAGAATTATGGGCAGCAATGACACAGGAAGTAACTCGTCAGGAAGATCATATCGAGCTTATTGCTTCAGAGAACTATACAAGCCCACGCGTAATGGAAGCTCAAGGCTCTCAGCTTACAAATAAGTATGCAGAAGGCTACCCAGGCAAACGCTACTATGGCGGTTGTGAGTATGTTGATATTGCTGAGTCTTTAGCAATTGAACGTGCTAAGCAATTGTTTGGTGCTGATTACGCGAATGTACAACCACACTCTGGTTCACAAGCAAATGCTGCAGTTTATATGGCATTAGTTAAACCAGGTGATACTGTACTAGGCATGAGCCTTGCTCATGGTGGTCACTTAACACACGGTGCAAGCGTAAGCTTCTCGGGTAAAATTTACAACTCAGTTCAGTATGGTATTAACCCTGAAACGGGTGAGCTAGATTACGCTGAAGTTGAAGCGTTAGCAATTGAACATCAGCCAAAAATGATTGTTGCTGGTTTTTCTGCATACTCGGGTGTTGTTGATTGGGCTAAATTCCGTGAAATCGCTGATAAAGTTGGTGCTTTCTTATTCGTTGATATGGCACACGTTGCAGGTTTAGTTGCTGCTGGTCTATATCCAAACCCAATGAAACATGCGCATGTTGTGACAACAACGACGCATAAAACATTAGGTGGTCCACGTGGCGGCCTAATCCTTGCCCAAGCAGATGAAGTGATTGAGAAAAAATTAAACTCAGCTATTTTCCCTGGTGGTCAAGGTGGTCCTTTGATGCACGTTATCGCTGCTAAAGCGGTTGCATTTAAAGAAGCGATGGAACCAGAATTTGCAGTTTACCAACAAAATGTACTTGATTGTGCGAAAAGCATGGTTGCAGTATTACAAGAACGTGGTTTCAAGATCGTTTCTAACGGTACTGAAAATCACCTATTTTTAGTTGATCTGATTGGCAAAGAATACTCAGGTAAAGATGCAGATGCTGCACTGGGTAATGCACATATCACAGTAAACAAAAACTCGGTACCAAACGATCCACGTTCACCATTTGTTACATCTGGTCTACGTATCGGTACGCCTGCACTGGCTCGCCGTGGTATCCCTGCAGATAAAGCTGGCGCACTTGCTGGTTGGATGTGTGACGTATTAGATAACATCGGTAATGAAGATGTAGCTGCAACAGTACGTGCTAACGTACAAGCGCTATGTGCTGAATACCCTGTATATAAATAGTCTGTATACAAGTAATTAAATGTGTAGACCGTAAATGATACTAACTTTAATCAGAGTTTAAGTTTGTCATTTACGGTTTTTTTGTGCCTAAAAATTAATGTCTTTACCATATCTCATACCTGCTCATACTCCAAATCATGCTATTTCCATGCTTTATTATTACATCAGGATCATATGATCAGCTGTTAGTTTCATGAACAGTGATTAATGCGGTTTCATAGACCAAGGATGGGAAATATGATGAATAAATTTTTATTAAAAAATGCTGTAAATAAAATATTCCTGCAAATATGTAAAGGAATAAGCATTACAGTATTTGCCGTTGTAGTGACTGGTTGTAGTTCTGTTGATGTATTAACTAAAACTGAAAACGGTGCATCTTATGAATATCAACTCGGTCAATTTGACACGATAGAGGTGGTTGATATGGCGCAGGAACATTGTGGTAAGTATGGTAAGAATGCAGAGCTAACTAATCGTTACTCTGACGCTAACCGCATATTCAATACACTTATATTTAATTGTAGTTAGCATATTTAATTTCTTAGTTGTGAAGCCGACGAGATTAAATTTAATGAGAGAGTTTTAAATCACACTGGTGGGTGTTAACATGTTTTTAACATTTTATCCTGTTTGCGGTTAGGTAGTTATAGATGGATGACATAAATAGCTAAATAAATATTGAGATAGAATTCTCAAGTTTGGCGATAAATAGAGTGAGGTATAAAGGATGATGCTGAATTCAATAAGTAATTACAAGCGGTTAATATTAGCGTTAGTATGCGGCTCAATGAGCTATTCTACCTTTGCTAAAGTATATAGCTGGCGCGATACTGATGGTGCAATGCATTATAGTCAGTTTCCACGTCAGATTGTGGAAAAAAATGCGGCGCAGAGTCGTGCTAGTCGTAAGCCTGTCGTAATGAATGATATCGTAAACGATTTATCTGCAACCCCAAATAGTAACTTATTGGATGGGCTTGATGATATTATTGCTCATGCGAACGTGGAACGCCAAGTTGAAAAAGTACTGACGCGTAGTGATCCTCAGTTGGTTTTAATTGAACAACAACTCTTACGTAAGCAGGCGCAGCAACGTGCACTGGTTATTGCAAAACAAACAGCACTTGAAAAAGAGAAAGCCCTTGTTGCGGCAAATAATATCATTGAAGTAAATCATATAAAACCGAAGAAAAAATTACCTAGAAATAGTTTCATGGCAGGGATCCATAAGCGCGCTTATGGTAATGCAGTGACAAAAGCGGATGATATACAGATTATTACACAGACACCGCTTGCATCCACAACGGCAAAAGGTTCAACCGTTATTGAGAATGTTGCCGTAAAGCAACAACATAATAAATTCTTAGCTGAAATCCAGAATAAATTAAAACGTCAGTATGCACCGCAAGCAGTTCAAGTTTCTCCAAACATTGCACCTATAGTCGTTGTTAATGCTAAACCTTTGATTAAGCCTGTCGAGTTAATGCCTGCATCAACATATATCTTAGAGCCAGTTGACGCTACCATGGTGTCTTCAGCTATGGTAACTGTTGATGTGCCATTAGTTGAGCAAGTGGATGTATTAACTCCTGTTGTTGAATCTAGTTCGATAGTGAAGGTTAAGCGCAAGAAAAAATCAACAATGAATAACACATTTTTAGCGGGCATTAACAAAAAATTAAATCGTAAAGATAAAGCGCTGACAAGTGAGAAACCTGTGTTCGTCGTGAGTAAAAGTGAATCAAGTCGTAATAACAAGCTACAGGTCACACCTGAACAAGTTCAGAATCAATTCTTAGCTGAGATTAATAAAAAGTTATTCCGGGCGAAACTCGGTTCTGATATTACGCCAGCAGCAGAATTAGTTAAGTCTGAGTCGATTACTCGTACGAAGGCACAGGGTATTACAGCAGAGAAAAATAAAGAATTAATGCAGAGCGCAGATCAAATTAAGGCGATAGAAAGTGAGATTAGCAGCCGTAATCATAAATCGAATGATGTAACAGAACCTTCTGCAAAGCAGGTTAACTCAGCGTTAATGTTAAGTCGACTAAGCTATAATCACAACGCGCACTTGCCCTTATCTGGTGCTGGAACGAATCAACTTGATAGGCAAGGCATCGAGGCATCAAGTCAGTTTGTTAATGAAGTAAACCGTAGCGAAGAATAAACTATTCCAACATATCAGTCGGTTTTTTATCTTATAAAACGAGGTTAGAAACCGACTGATTATTCAGCAATGCGTTAACTTATTTATTAATTCCACGAAATAATCTTCACTTTTCTGTACCCGCCTGCTGTTTAACGATAGACTCAGAATAATATTATTCAATAGGATTGTTTATGTTCTGTCCATTTTGTTCTGCGACTGAAACTAAAGTTATCGACTCTCGTCTTGTGGCTGAAGGCCATCAGGTACGTCGCCGCCGTGAGTGCGCGAAATGTCATGAACGTTTTACTACCTTTGAAACTGCAGAACTCGTGATGCCGCGCATTATTAAAACCGATGATACACGCGAACCTTTTAACGAAGACAAACTCGTTAATGGTATTTATCGTGCGTTAGAAAAACGTCCGGTTGCCGCAGAGCAGATTGAACTTGGTATTAATCAAATAAAATCGAGCTTAAGAGCCACTGGCGAGCGTGAAATCACATCAAGCTTTCTAGGTGAACTTGTGATGGATGTATTGAAAAAGCTCGATAAAGTCGCTTATGTACGGTTCGCTTCTGTTTATCGTTCTTTTGAAGATGTAAAAGAGTTTAATGAAGAAATCGCTAAACTCGACAAATAATCCGCTATCTGAGTCCTCATTGATTATGCCAAACAAATCACGTGCCGAGCTAGATCTGCTATTGGAAAAAATTATTTCAATTAGTCAGTTCAATGATACTGACTATTCTCATATGCAACGTGCGATCGCACTTGCACAAAAAGGCCGTTTTACTACTGCGCCGAACCCAAATGTTGGCTGTGTGCTTGTTAAAGCAGGTAAAGTCATCGGAGAAGGTTTTCATTTACGTGCAGGTGAGGCTCATGCTGAAGTCCATGCTTTAAATGCCGCTGGTGATAATGCTCAAGGTGCCACTTGTTATGTGACTCTCGAGCCATGCAGTCATTATGGCCGTACACCCCCTTGCGCAGCAGCCTTAGTTAATGCAAACGTAAATGAAGTCGTTATTGCCATGGTTGATCCAAACCCTAAAGTGGCAGGTAATGGCATTGCGATACTAATCGCCGCGGGAATTAAAGTGCGTATCGGTTTATTATCAACGCAAGCGCATGCGTTGAATCCTGGCTTTATTTTACGGATGCAGGAACAACGTCCGTTTGTACGCTTAAAAATGGCGGCAAGCTTAGACGGGCGTACAGCATTGAAAAACGGTGAGAGCAAATGGATCACCGGTCCAGCAGCACGGTCTGATGTGCAAGTATATCGTGCTCAAGCCAGTGCCATTTTATCGACTGCCAGTACGGTCATTATGGATGATGCTTCACTTAATGTGCGTTATAGCGAATTAGGTGCAAGTCAAGCCGACTATCCACGAATTAAAGTAGACAAGTCTTTGCCTTACGATGAGTCATTAGAACCACTGTTACGTCAGCCAATACGAGTAGTACTGGATAATCATCGGCGACTAGATACACACCTTGCTAAAGTGAATAGTGAATTGAAGCTATTCTCACTGGCTGGTCAGATACTATTAGTTAATGGCGTTAAAGATATAGCGAATGGAACGACTGACAATCTTGTTATCGAGCAGTTATTATTGAATGAATCGGTATCGCGAATTGAAATTGAGCAAGATCGTCACCATAACATAGATCTAAAACAGTTAATGACCGTATTAGCCCAGCAGGATATTAATGACCTGTGGGTGGAAGCTGGCGCGACGTTGGCTGGCGCATTACTTGAAAATAAGCTGGTAGATGAGATAATTATTTATTTGGCACCTAAGCTCATGGGTGATAGTGCCAGAGGACTCGCAGTATTAAGCGAGCTAACTGAAATGGCGCAAGTGCCTACATTTAGCTTTACCGATATCACGCAGGTCGGTGACGATCTTCGAATTACAGCAAAACCGGAATACTAATGTTTACAGGAATTATTGAAACCGTGGGTACGCTCACTGGTTTAACCCCAAAAGGGGCTGATGTGAGCATCACTGTTGATAGTGGTGATCTTGATTTAAGTGACGTAAAACTGGGTGATAGTATCGCGACTAATGGTGTATGCCTTACTGTTGTTGAATTACTTGGCAATGGTTACCGCGCGGACGTGTCATTAGAAACGATTAAGCGCTCTGGATTTGCGCATTACCGTATTGGTGATAAGGTAAACTTAGAAAAAGCGCTAACCTTAAGTACGCGTCTCGGTGGTCACTTAGTTAGTGGACATGTGGATGGCGTTGCCGAGATTGTTAAGATCAGTAAACTTGGTCGTGCGACTGAGTATTGGTTACAAGCACCGAACGAATTAGCGCGTTATATTGCGGAAAAAGGCTCAATTACTATTGATGGTATCAGTTTAACTATTAATGAAATTGACGGTGCTAAATTCAAATTGACGATCGTACCGCATACTGCATTAGAAACAACGATAGAAAGTTATGTAGTCGGTCGTAAAGTTAACTTGGAAGTAGATGTGATTGCCCGTTATTTAGAACGGATTATGCTAGGTGATAAAGCCGCTGAATCAAGCCGCCCTGAACAAGGTATCACTATGGATTTTCTTGCGAGTAATGGGTTTTTAAAGTAAAACATCTATTCACGATCAGTTTTTAATTGTTATAAAAGGGCTATGAGCATGGCACTAAGTCGTATTGAAGATATTATTGAAGACATCCGCCAAGGTAAAATGGTTATCTTGATGGATGATGAAGATCGCGAAAATGAAGGTGATCTGATCATGGCGGCTGATAAAGTAACGCCAGAAGCGATTAACTTTATGGCGACATACGGTCGTGGTTTAATTTGTCTAACGTTAACCAAAGCACGTGTAGAAAAACTGCAACTGCCTTTGATGGTTCAAGACAATACGGCGCAATTCTCAACTAACTTCACTGTTTCGATTGAAGCGGCTGAGGGCGTGACAACCGGTATTTCTGCAACAGACCGTGCAGTGACAATATTATCTGCCGTTGCAGGTGATGCAAAACCTGCAGATATCGTGATGCCGGGACATATTTTTCCACTTGCAGCACAAGACGGCGGTGTATTAACACGTGCTGGTCATACAGAAGCGGGTTGTGATCTTGCACGTTTAGCGGGTTGTGAGCCTGCAGGTGTGATTGTTGAAATATTAAAAGATGACGGTGAAATGGCTCGTCGTCCGGATTTGGAAATATTCGCTGAAAAACACGGCATTAAATTGGGCACAGTTGCTGATTTAATTGAATACCGTAACAGTAATGAAACAACTATTGAGCGTGTAGCTGAATGTAAATTACCAACTGAATACGGTGATTTTGATTTAGTCACTTACCGTGACACCATTGATAATCAAGTTCACTACGCGTTACGCAAAGGTGATGTTGTTGCTGAGCAGCCAACATTAGTACGCGTGCATGTACAAAATACCATGACTGATATTTTGCATACCGACCGAGCAAGTAAGATCTCATGGTCATTGAGTGATGCGATGGCGCGTATCGGTCGAGATGGTGGTGTAATGGTTATCTTAGGCAATGAAGAAAACTCTAACGATATCATTGAAAAAGTGAAGCTGTTTGCTAAAGAAGATAAAGGCGAAACACAGCCAAAAGCAAAATGGCAGGGCACTTCACGCCGCGTTGGTGTCGGTTCTCAAATTTTAGCTGATATGGGCGTGTCGAAGATGAAGCTATTAAGCTCAGACAAACGTTACCATTCATTATCTGGCTTTGGTTTAGAAGTTGTCGAATATATCTCTAAATAAGTTTTAGAGATAGTCGTAGAATAAGTTTGCTTGCTGGCGAAAGCTTGGTACAATCCGAGCCCTTTCGTCAGCCGATTCACAATAGTCAATAATTGGCCGTAAATTTACGTGCCGTGATATAGGATTTGTACACATGAAATTTATCGAAGGGAATGTTCCTGCTCCAGAAGCAAAAATTGCAATTGTTATCTCTCGTTTTAACAGTTTCATTAATGAAAGTTTGTTAGAAGGTGCTATCGATTCACTAAAACGTTTTGGTCAAGTTAGCGATGACAATATCACTGTTGTTCGTGTACCTGGTGCAGTAGAATTACCGCTTATCACTAAGCGTGTAGCGGCAACAAAACAGTTTGATGCAATTATTGCTTTAGGTACGGTAATTCGTGGTGGTACACCACATTTTGAATTCGTAGCTGGCGAATGTAATAAAGGTCTTGCTCAAGTTGCAATGGACTATGATGTTCCTGTTGCATTTGGTGTGTTAACTACTGACACAATTGAGCAAGCAATTGAGCGTGCTGGTACCAAGGCTGGTAATAAAGGGTCGGAGGCTGCTCTAAGTGCACTTGAAATGGTGAATGTTTTGCATCAATTAGATGTATCATTGGAGAAAAAATGAAACCTTCGGAACGTAGTAAGGCACGTCAGTTTGCCACACAAGCAATTTATCAATGGCAAATGACACAAGAAACTGTTGCAAATATTGAACACCAATTTGTAACAGAACAAGATTTTAGCGACACAGATGCAGTTTATTTCCGTGAACTTGTATTAGGTGTAAGCTTAAACTCTGCTGAACTTGATGAGTTAATGACACCATTCCTATCTCGTCCTTTGGATGACTTAGACTTGGTTGAGAAAGCAATTCTACGTCTTTCTACATTTGAGCTTACTAAGCGTCAAGATGTACCTTATAAAGTTGTGATCAATGAATCTATCGAACTAGCGAAAGATTTTGGCGCTGAAGACAGCCATAAATTCGTTAACGGCGTATTAGATAAAATTGTAAGTAAATTGCAATTACGTTTGAAAAAATAATTTAATTATTTTCTTCAATGCAAAAAAGCTAGCACAGGTTGCTGGCTTTTTTTATGCCTAAAATTCACACTCTAGACATTAATTAAAAATACAATTAGGCCTTAATTAAAAGTACAATAGCAAGATTAATTACACCCTATACCCAAGTAGCTTGGGTATCATAATGGATACCGCAGTACTATGGCGACAGGCGAGTTTGATTTAATTGGACAATATTTTACGAATAAATCAGTTCCACGTGACGATGTCATAACAGGAATCGGTGATGACTGTGCCATTTTGTCTGTTCCTGCTGGTAAGCAACTCGTGGTAACCACTGATACCATGGTCAGTGGTATTCATTTTCTTAGCGATGCAGATCCTGCCGATATAGCCCATAAGTTAGTGGCCGTGAATATCAGTGATATTGCCGCAATGGGTGGGCAACCGGCTTGGGCATCATTAGCATTAACTTTACCAAGTTATGACAGTGATTGGTTAAGCGCATTCAGTGATAGCTTACACCTGCAATTACACCGTTATGGTGTCAGCCTTATCGGTGGTGATACCACTAAAGGTGATATGACATTGACGCTAACCTTGCAAGGCTTTGTCGAGCAAGGTCTAGCATTACAAAGACACGGTGCCAAAGCAGGGGATTTGATTTATTGCAGTGGTACCATTGGTGATGCCGCTGCTGGCTTAAAATTATTAATCGATGCGAATCATCAAGCGCTTGATAATAATACTGTGAATAACACCAACGAAGCATTATTAACGGATACCGAGCAAGGTTTTTTAATCGCTCGACATCAACGACCGACTGCAAGAGTTACAACAGGTCAAGCCTTGGTTGGTATTGCTAACAGTTGTATTGACCTCTCCGATGGCTTAGCGTCAGATCTACAGCATATACTTAACGCATCAAGTCGCAGTGGTGGTGTGACGCTGTCGGCAAATGTTGAGCTAATGGCGTTACCTTTATCAACAGCATTGCAAACTTATGTAAGTAACACGTTATGGCCGCAATATGCACTTGCTGGTGGTGATGATTATGAATTACTATTTACCGTATCGTCAGAAAATAAAGTACAACTGGAAAAAGTGCTGGCTGAGCATGATTTACCTTATACCCATATTGGTGAGATAGTCAGTGCAGAACAAACTGAACAAGCCGAACAACAAATTAACTATTTTAACGACAAGCAATTAACGTCGTTAGTTTTGCAAGGATGGGATCACTTCCAATGAAAAAAGATTTTTTATCGCCAGAATTACAAAAATTAAACTACGCGAATCCAGTGCATCTCGCTGCTGTTGGTTTTGGTAGTGGTTTATTTCCTAAAGCGCCAGGTACAATGGGTACGCTTGTTGCTATTCCGCTATATTTGCTAATGACTAGCGTCTTAGAGTTGGGTCTATGGCAATATATCGGCATTGTTGCGCTGGCGTCTGTGATTGGTGTATATATTTGTGCGAGTGCCAGTAAAGCGATGGGCGTACACGATCACGGCGCCATCGTTTGGGATGAAATTGCTGGTTATGGCATTACTATGATTGCGGCCCCACAAGGCTGGGTTTGGGTTATTCTCGGTTTTGCGCTATTTCGATTTTTTGACATTGTGAAACCTGGACCGATTGGTTGGCTAGATAGAAATACTGATGGTGGTTTTGGTATTATGGTTGATGATGTACTGGCTGGTGTGTTTGCCTTAGCGGGGGTTCAGCTTATTTATTACATTACGCTGTAAAATTCAAAAAAGGCGCTACTTGATATTAATCGAGTAGCGCCTTTTTTAATGGCGAGCAATTTATAATCATTAAAATTATAAGGCGATAAAGGCCTTAATGCTCGCTTCAATACCAAGATCGTCTAGGCCTAATTCAGCGTAGATCTCATCTTGAGTACCTTGGTGAATAAACTTATCTGGCAGACCTAGGTTTAATGTTGGTGTCATTAACTTGTTCGCCATTAGGTATTCATTCACACCAGAACCTGCGCCCCCCATAATCGCGCCATCTTCAAGTGTGACTAAAATATCATGGCTATTCGCCATCTCAGCTAACAGTGCTTCATCCAATGGTTTCGCAAAGCGCATATCAACAACGGTCGCATTTAAACGTTCGGCCGCTGGCATAGCGTTATGCATTAAGGTCCCGAAACATAAGATGGCTACTTTCTCACCCTGACGACGAACGATACCTTTACCGATTTCAAATTTAGTAAATGCTTGCTCAACATCAATGCCAGTACCGCTGCCACGCGGGTAACGTACAGCAGCTGGACCATTATACTGGTAACCTGTATGCAGCATCTGACGACATTCATTTTCGTCACTTGGCGTCATGATCACCATTTTCGGAATACAACGCATAAAGCTAATATCAAACGCACCTTGGTGAGTTTGACCATCAGCGCCCACTAGACCTGCACGGTCAATGGCAAATAATACAGAAATATCCTGAATGGCCACATCGTGGATCAGCTGATCGTAGCCACGTTGTAAAAACGTAGAATAGATAGCAACCACAGGTTTATGACCACCAATAGCGAGACCTGCAGCGAAAGTTACACAGTGCTGTTCTGCAATTGCTACATCAAAATATTGTTGAGGATAGGTTTCAGAGAACTTGATCATACCTGAACCTGCCCCCATCGCTGGTGTTACAGCCGCTAACTTTTTATCCGTTGCCGCTACGTCGCATAACCAATTACCAAATATTTTTGAGAACGTTGGTTTTGATACGGCAGCAACAGGTAATGTATCTTCTTCGGGATTGAACTTAGGAACGGCGTGATAACCAAGCTGATCTTGCTCGGCTGGCGCGTAACCTTTACCTTTTTTGGTGATTACGTGTAAGAATTGTGGGCCTTTAAGACTACGCATATTACGTAGTGTTTCAACCAAGCCATTCACATCATGACCATCAATTGGACCAATATAGTTAAATCCGAATTCTTCGAATAATGTGCTCGGTACCACCATGCCTTTTAGATGTTCTTCGGCGCGACGGGCAAGCTCTTTAATTGGTGGAATACCTGACAGTACTTTCTTACCGTTTTCACGGAAACTTGAGTAAGCAACACCGGACAATAATTTTGCTAAGTGTTTGTTTACCGCACCGACGTTTTCTGAAATAGACATATCGTTATCATTTAAAATAACCAGTACGTCTTTGTCGATATGGCCAGCATGGTTTAACGCTTCAAATGCCATACCGCCAGTAATAGCTCCATCACCAATAATAGCGACCGTTTTACGGTTTTTATCTTCTTGATCAGCAGCAACGGCAAGACCGAGAGCCGCGCTGATTGATGTTGATGAATGACCGACATTAAGGTGATCATACTCACTTTCATCACGCCAAGGGAATGGATGTAAACCACCTTTCTGGCGGATTGTTGACATACGGTCACGACGACCTGTTAAAATTTTGTGCGGGTAGGCTTGATGACCTACATCCCATAATAATTTGTCGTATGGTGTGTTATAAACATAATGCAGGGCAACCGTTAATTCTACGACACCTAAGCCTGAAGCAAAGTGACCGCCACTTTTACCGACGGTGTGTAATAAATAGCTACGCAGTTCATCACATAAGTCATCCAGACGATCCGCTGGTAATTGGCGCAACTCTTCAGGGATGTCTGCTAATGCCAATGTAGGGTAATTCGAAATATCTAAGCTCATAATTTTATAATTTTATACTTTGTTAGAATCTGTTACTTATTTCGCTCGATGATGTACTGCGTAAATAAAGCGAGAACGGTCGTATCATGTGGGATTGTTTCTAAGGCGAACATCGCTTGTTGATACAGCGCTTGGGCTTTTTCTTGAGCTCCAGCTAAACCGAGTAATGCCGGGTATGTTGACTTATTTAATTCAACGTCTGAACCTTGAGGTTTTCCGAGCGTTTCAGTATCACTGATAATATCGAGAATGTCATCTTGTACTTGAAATGCTAAACCGATGGCGTTAGACCATTTATCCAGCGCTGCTAATAATTCAATCGAGCAATGTGGCGATGCGAGGCAACCCAATTTAGCTGCGCAATTGATTATCGCACCAGTTTTATTATTGTGGATCGCTTCAAGTTGTGCCAGTGAGATCTGTTTATCTGTCGCAGCTAGGTCCATTGCTTGACCACCGCACATACCGCTATAGCCACTTGCTTGGGTTAGCGATTTCAACATGGCTAAACGATTTTTTTCGGCTTCAGGTGCTAGTGTGCAATCAAGTAACAATTCAAACGCAAAAGGTTGCAAGGCATCACCGGCTAAGATCGCGGTCGCATGGTCAAATTTAATGTGGCAAGTCGGTTGACCGCGGCGTAGGTCATCATCGTCCATCGCAGGTAAATCATCATGAATTAATGAATACGCATGAATTGATTCGATTGCGGCGGCTGGACCATCAAGATCGCGAAGATTTACGCCTAGCATTTCGCCTACTGCATATACGATCACTGGGCGAATACGTTTACCGCCTTGTAATAGGCCATATTCCATCGCGGCTGCAAGTTGGGTGTCATGTGTTGGTAGCAAGTTTATTTGCTGTTGCAAATAGCCATTGATACGACCCTGATATTGGGTAATAGAATTTGAAAGCTGCACTATTTAATTACTACTGTCAGAGTTGAAGGGAGAAAGCGTTTGCTGGTCACCGTCGGCGAGTAATATGGCTACTTGCTGTTCAGCATGCTGAAGTTTCTGCGAGCTCGCGCGTGTTAAACTAATGCCACGTTCAAATTGCTTTAACGCATTATCAAGCTCACAATCACCTTGCTCTAGACTGTTCACAATTGTCTCTAGCTCTGTGATAGACGCCTCGAACGTCATATTTTCTGGTTTTTTTACCGCCATCGGGTGTCCCTCTGATAATATACTCAGGTATTATACCCAAGTTAATAAGGTATAGACAGCTTAACTGTGCGATGCCAGTAATAAGCAGGATAAGATTACTTAAGAATTTTATTTGCTTGCCGATATAGATCAAGAATACACTCGCTATAAATATGATGATAATTTGCTTGGGATGGGGAATGTTGTGGATTTAGCAACTTTAATAGGATTAGTCGGCTCGTTTGCGTTTGTAGTAATGGCTATGGTGCTGGGCGGCGATATAAGCACGTTTGTTGATACGCAATCGGTATTGATTGTATTTGTTGGTTCACTGTTTGTGGTATTAATGCATTTTAATTTTGGGCAGTTCTTAGCCGCAGCAAAAATCGCTGTAAAAGCATTCATGTTTAAAATAGACAAGCCTGAAGAGTTAATCGAACAAGCGGTTGAAATGGCGGATGCAGCACGTAAAGGCGGGTTCTTAGCGCTTGAAGAAGCTGAAGTGAAAAATGAATTTATGCAAAAAGGCATCGACTTATTAGTGGATGGTCATGATGCAACTGTCGTCAGTCAGACATTGCAAAAAGACATTAAACTGACCACTGCTCGCCATAAAGCAGGTATTCATGTATTTAATATGATTGGTGAGGTTGCTCCTGCGATGGGCATGATTGGTACCCTGATTGGTCTGGTGGCTATGTTATCAAATATGGATGATCCTAAATCGATTGGTCCGGCAATGGCGGTTGCTTTGTTAACAACGCTATACGGCGCGGTTTTTGCGAATATGATTGCGATCCCGATTGCGGGTAAATTGAAATTACGTTCTGAAGAAGAAATGCTGAATAATACGCTGATTATGGATGCAATTTTAGGTATTCAAGAAGGACGTAATCCTCGGGTTATCGAAAGCTTATTAAAAAATTACCTTCATTCATCAAAACGAGGATTAGCGGATACAGACGTTTAGTTTACACCATGATGATCGCTGAGTAAGTAGAGAGATAACGTATGTCTGATGAATGTGATTGCCCACCCCCTGGCCTCCCCGCGTGGATGGGTACCTTTGCCGATTTAATGAGCCTGTTAATGTGCTTTTTTGTATTGCTGCTGTCATTCTCAGAAATGGATGTGGTTAAATTTAAGCAGATTGCGGGGTCTATGCAATTTGCTTTTGGTGTACAAAATCAAATTGATGTAAAGAATATTCCCAAGGGTACTACGGTTATTGCACAAGAATTTCGTCCTGGCCGGCCGGATCCGACGCCGATTGAAACCATCATGCAGCACACCATTGATAATAGTGAAGCAGAGTTAGATTTCAAAGATGGTGAAGATCAAAATGCGGGTGGTAAGAATAAACTAGAAGAAGACAGTAATGGTGGCAAATCCACTGAAACGTCGACCCGTAATAATACGCCAACAGAAAATATCGAGGTCACGGAAGATACTAGTGAGCTAGTCAAGGCTCTCGCAGAAGCTTTAAAAGAAGAAGTAGACAGTGGTGGTGTTGAGGTTGAAAATCTGGGACAGCAAATCATCATTCGTATTAATGAAAAGGGTTCATTTCCAGCCGGTTCAGCCTTTTTACAACCACGCTTTCGTCCCGTGATACAAAAGGTAGCACAGCTATTAGCAACAATACCGGGGATGATTACGGTTGCCGGACACACAGGTAAAGAAACATTACATTCTGAGCTTTATCGTTCTAAATGGGATTTGTCGAGTCAACGTGCTGTTTCTGTGGCACATGAGATGTTAAAGGTTAAAGAATTCAATGAGAATCGCTTAATCGTGCAGGGCATGGCTGATACCCAACCATTGACGGATAAAGAAAGTGAATTACGCCGTAACCGCCGTGTAGAAATTAGTATTATGCAAGGTAAAGCGAAACTCTCAGAGCCACTCAGTGTGATTACTAACAAGTAGTCTTCGTGCTTTCTTTGTTGGCTGTCAGGTAACCACTAAATAGCAAAAAGGTTCATCAACATAGATAACATTATGTGATGAGCCTTTTTATTTGAGCTATGGGTTAGCTGTTTGACTCCGTGCGTGCAAGTCTTTTACGGGCTAAGTTGCATAAGGCGATCACTTGCTGTTGGGTGAAGTCTTGATTGTTTCCTTGGCATTCACCACGATCGTCAATACGAAAGTTAGGCGGCGTATTTTGCAGTATAAAGGTTTGTTTACGTGCCTCTTGTTGTGCATCCGTTAAATATTGTTGAGCGGTTTGTTCGATTTGCTGCTGACGTTCTGCTGGGGATAAATCAGTATCGAGCTTTGCGACGGTTAGCATGTATTGATCATAATTAATTTCCTGACCAAACATTGCATCTTTTTCTGCAATGGAGAATATTTTATCTCGCATATTCTGGCGATCTTGCATTAAGGTTTCAACGGTTTGTAAGGTATCGCTCCTATCTGTATTACTTACATGATAGTTCAGAGTATCGAGTTCGGGTAAATTTTGCAGTGCTGAGTTCTGCGCATGAAAATCTTGCATCTGTTGCTTGTAATCTACGTACTTATTTAATAATACTAATGCTTGCTGTGCGGCTGGTTGTGGATAAAATTGCAAGATATATTGTTGCATACTGGTCAGTAGTTCGGGAGAGGTTAAGTCACCTTCTGAACTGAAAAAATAATCAAATAATACTTTAATATCATGATTTAAAATCAGCTGATTATCATTATCTATATGAAGTAAACTGCTTGAGTCGGTATTACTCAATGATTTCGGCATATTAATCTTAGCCAAAGAAACCGTACTTGTGGTGCTTATGTTATCGTTTTTTTGATTGTGAATCATTTTATGAGGTAAGATAATCGACGATGTGAACCTTGTTTTTATTTCGGCAGCGATGCTCTCTTTCTGTGTATTAGCATACGGCGGCATAGTTGTTGTGTTATTCGTGTTATCACCAGATAAATAAATACCCGTACCACTGATAATAAATAAGCTGATAATGGCTGCTGATTTTTTGATATTATGCATTTTATCATCCTGATAAAAGACCAAAACAGCGCTCTCTTAAGCTTTGGTCTGTGAACATTCATGTCGCGCTATCCGACTTTTTGTTTCAATATCTATTGCAATTCAATCACTTAATACGCAAATGCTATAAACCTTGTTGCGCAAGCATATTGGCATGTTTCGTGTAGATTGCTGGGATATTTAATTTCCAGCTTCCTAGGCCCATTAATTGATTAATTGCATCAAAGTGATTGGCGTTATAATCGAGCTTGATGACTTGACCAATCGCTTGACCACACACAGGCACTAGTCCATCCCATAGAAAGCCACCTTCGTCTTTGTATTTAGGTACGAACAGCCCGAATATTGGTACTAACATTGAGTCGAGCGGATCAAGTAAATTGGTACTGTATTGATTACCGCCCCAAGAGAAATACTTAATACCGTTAGATTCTGTTTGACCGTAAAAGTTTGGGTCAACTTCACCTTGTTCACCGTTATTAATTGTCATGCAGTCTTGAGTTGGCATCACTGACATGTCAGTGAACTCTGCGGCATACTGTGCTACTTGCTCTCTATCTGTCGCCCGCGCAAGGCGTAATAGGTCTTGACCGCCACGTTCAGGGCTATCGTAATCACCATCACTGGCATCTTTTTTGGCTGAGAGTAATTCGAGAGTATTAAAAACAAAATTGATCACTGTGACACCGATAGTTTCAATCGTACTGCCTTCTTCAATCGCGTTTCTAAAACCTTCAGAAAAGTGAGTGCCTTTGTTCATACCGTGCGATGTGGATACTGACGCAATACGATCTGTAAGGCGCTCGTCATTAGCGGCAAAGCGTGAGGCGAGGGCGCCTTGGCTGTGGGCGATAAGATTGACTTTGTCAGCGCCAGTTAATGCTAAAATTTGCTCGATATCGTAAACCAATTCTTCACCACGTACTTCGTTAAGCTCGGCACTCGACAGGTTTGTTACATATACCTCGGCACCTTGTTCACGCAGTGCGTCGGTAATGCCATACCAATAATCAATGCCCATGGCACTATCAAATGCAAACGCGCCACCTACCATCACAATCGGGTATTGGGTTTTAGCAAATGTTGGTTCGGGTTTATCAAACCAACCTGCATTGGCTTGAGTTGTGATTAACATTGTGCTGGAAATAGCGGTTGCAAGGGCTATATTTTTGAAGTTCCGTTTCATTTTGTGATCCTTATAAAAACCTAACGAGACAGGTTGTCTTGATTGGTTTTGTGAGCATATAAGTTCATCTGAAAATGTGTCAACACTTGTTCGTGCTCGATTTCGAAACAAAGCGAAAGCGTGAATCCTCTCACACTAACGTTTATTTTAGCTATTGATTCAGCTAGTTATTCGTCAGTCATAAGTATTAATACCGACGGATTGTGGAGTATATGTTCAAATGAGGGGGAATTAAGTATATTAATGTCACATTTAGATACTTAATCTTAATAATTATCGAATTGTAGGTATTAACGGTTGTAGCTTGATGATAGTTTAGAATTAATAGTAATTAACTGAATTAATTGTTATTGTGAAGAATACTCCTTTAGAGATGTTTGATATTTTAATTAAATAAAAATTGAAATATAAAACGGATTGTAAAGGTCATGGATGTAATTTTCGTACTGGAGTTTGTACATGTTAAAAAATAAAATAACCCGCACCTTATTGGTTGCCACTAGTTTATCTCTTACCTTAGCTGCTTGTAGCGATAAGCCTGAAGAAAAAACCGTTGTGAAAAAATCACCGGATGCATCAGCTAGCACTGAAATTAAATTAGCGAAAGTTCAGGAACTGGTACGTAATAACGGTGCTGAAGTGGCTTCTTTGGACCCGCATAAAGCTGAAGGCGTTCCGGAAACGAATGTTATTCTTGATTTATTAGAAGGTTTGGTGAATCAAGATCGTGATGGTAATACCATTCCCGGAGTTGCTGAAAGTTGGGAAACCAAAGATAACAAAATATATATCTTCCACCTGCGTCAAGATGCAAAATGGTCTAACGGTGATCCAGTAACGGCGGATGATTTTGTATATAGCTTCCAGCGCGCTGTTGATCCAAATACAGCATCGCCTTATTCATGGTATTTTGAAATGACAACCATGAAAAATGCGGCAGATATTATAGCGGGTAAAAAAGACAAATCGACTCTGGGCGTAAAAGCGCTGGATGCACGCACTTTAGAAGTGAATCTTGACAGTTCAATCCCATATTTTGTGATGATGATGGGTCATACCACAGCTAGACCTGTGCATAAGGCAACCATTGAGAAATACGGTGATAAATGGACTAAACCAGATAATTTTGTTGGTAATGGTGCATTTGTGCTAAGCAATTGGGTCGTTAACGAGCGTCTTGAACTGGTTCGTAATGAACAATATTGGGATAATGCAAATACCAAGTTATCAAAAGTAACTTACCTACCGATTGAGAGCCCTGTTGCAGCAATGAATCGCTTCCTTGCGGGCGAAATTGACATGACTTATGAAATGCCGAACGAGCATTTTCGTAATCTGCAAAAAAAGCATCCTGAATCTGTTGCCGTTAAGGGTGATCTTTGCTCTTATTATTATAATTTCAATACCCATAAGCCGCCATTCGATGATGTTCGCGTACGTAAAGCGATCTCATACAGTATTGACCGCGATATCATTACTAGGGCTGTTACAGGTAAAGGCGAAAAACCAGCTTATTTCTTGACGCCTGAGATTGTGGCTAACTTTAGCCCTGAACTACCAGCATACGGCAAGATGACTCAAGATGAACGTAATGCCAAGGCTAAATTGTTGCTGGAAGAAGCGGGTTATAATGACACCCATCCACTGAAATTCAGTTTGCTTTATAACACAAATGAAAACCACAAAAAGATTGCCGTAGCAATTGCTTCAATGTGGAAGAAAAACTTAGGTGTTGAAGTTACGCTTGAAAACCAAGAGTGGAAAACTTACCTCGAATCGAAAAAGCAAGGTGATTTCCAAGCCGCTCGTGCCGGTTGGTGTGGTGATTACAATGAAGCATCGACCTTTACATCGCTGATGGAAGGGAAAAACACCACAGGTGGTATCCACTATAAAAGTGCTGATTACGATAAGCTTACGGCCGATGCCCTTCGCGCCACATCTGAAGAGCAACGTCAGGCACTTTACTACGCACAAGAAACCCTTCTAGCAAAAGATATGCCAATCGCTCCAATCTATCAGTATGTTAAAGCGCGCCTACTTAATCCACATGTTGGTGGCTACGCGAATAACAACGCTGAAGACAAACTTTATTCTAAAGATATGTACATCATCGCAGAATAAATACCTCTTGCAATATCGTACTGCATACTGACAACTGTATGCAGTATTCTGTTGCATTGAAATAATCATAGATTGAGTGAAATTATGCTTAAATTCATTTTAAAACGTATTTTGGAAGCAATACCGACGATGTTAGTATTGATCACCATTTCTTTTTTCCTGATGCGTTTTGCACCAGGTAGTCCTTTTTCAAGCGAGCGAACACTTCCGCCACAAGTGATGGCCAATATTAATGCCAAGTATGGTTTAGATAAACCGGTTCTTGAGCAATACACCACGTATTTAACGAATGTCATCCAGGGGGATTTAGGGCCTTCGTTTAAATACAAGGATTTTACCGTCAATGAACTGGTAAGTGCCGCTTTACCGGTATCAACCAAGATCGGTATTGCCGCATTTATATTTACGGTATTACTTGGCGTCGCCATCGGCACACTTGCCGCGCTGCGGCAAAATACGTGGTTTGATTATAGCATTATGTCAACCGCTATGATTGGGGTGGTCATGCCCTCCTTTGTATTAGCGCCTGCACTTATTTACTTGTTTTCTATTCAGTTAGGCTGGTTACCTGCGGGTGGCTGGAATGACGGTTCCTGGACATACATGATCTTGCCTGTTGCTGCTATGTCAATGTTATATATTGCAACATTTGCCCGTATTACCCGGGGCAGTATGATTGAAGTGATGAACAGTAACTTTATTCGTACAGCGCGTTCTAAAGGTCTGAGTTATCCGCATATCGTTATGAAGCATGCCTTAAAGCCCGCTATGTTACCGGTTGTGTCATACATGGGTCCTGCATTTGTGGGCATTATTACTGGCTCGGTGGTGATTGAAACTATCTTTGGTTTACCGGGTATTGGTAAGTTATTTGTTAACGCGGCGTTTAACCGTGATTATTCCTTAGTGATGGGCGTGACCATTTTGATTGGTTTCTTATTCATCTTATTTAATGCAATCGTTGATATTTTACTTGCTTATATCGATCCGAAAATTCGCTACTAAGGGACTAGGTATGTTATCTAAAACAGACAAAGTAGAAGCGTTAAACAACTTCTCAACAAATTTAGAAATTGAAGGTCGCAGTTTGTGGCAAGACGCCCGCATTCGTTTTATGCGTAACAAAGCGGCCATGGTGAGTTTATGTATTTTATTCTTAATCACCTTGTCGGTTATTCTTGTACCTATGCTTAGCCAGCATGCTTTTGATGATACAGACTGGTATGCATTGCATCAGCCACCTTCTTGGGATCACCTCTTTGGTACAGACAGTCTTGGTCGTGACCTGTTTGTACGTACCTTTATCGGTGGTCGAATTTCGATGATGGTAGGTGTGATGGGCGCATTAGTAGCTGTTGTCATCGGTACTCTATATGGTGCTGCATCGGGTTTTATCGGTGGGAAAACAGACCGCGTGATGATGCGTTTCCTTGAGATTCTGTATGCTATTCCATTTATGTTTCTTGTGATCGTATTAGTGACATTTTTTGGTCGTGACATTGTCTTAATTTTTGTGGCTATTGGTGCCATTGCTTGGTTAGACATGGCGCGTATTGTACGAGGTCAAACCTTAAGTTTACGCAATAAAGAGTTTATCGAAGCGGCGCGCGTGTGTGGTGTGAGCCAATGGGGCATTATTACCCGTCATATTGTACCGAATGTATTGGGTATTGTGGCCGTGTACTCAACGCTGTTGATCCCAAGCATGATCTTAACGGAATCATTTTTAAGTTTCCTTGGTCTTGGCGTGCAAGAGCCAATGACAAGCTGGGGGGCCCTATTACAAGACGGTGCACAAACCATGGAAATTGCGATTTGGCAATTAGCTTTTCCTGCTGCATTTATGGTGTTAACACTGTTTTGCTTTAACTATATTGGCGACGGTCTACGTGATGCGCTGGACCCAAAAGATAGATAAATCAAAAATAGATAGCCCACAAGAAGGCTGATAAATAAAGATTAAGGAAGTCGTATGAGCTTATTAAATGTTACAGATCTACGCGTTGAGTTTAGTACCCCGGATGGTACTGTCACCGCGGTTAATGATTTGAATTTTTCCCTCAATCCCGGTGAAACACTGGGTATTGTTGGTGAGTCTGGTTCAGGTAAATCACAAACCGTATTTGCGATCATGGGATTGTTAGCGAAAAACGGTATTATTTCTGGTAGTGCTAAGTTCGAAGGTAAAGAGATCTTAAATTTACCAGAAAAAGAACTTAACCATGTTCGAGCAGAACAAATCGCGATGATCTTTCAAGACCCGATGACTTCACTCAACCCTTATATGAAGGTGAGTCAGCAAATGATGGAAGTGCTGATCTTACATAAAGGCATGAGTAAAAAAGAAGCCTTTGAAGAATCGGTATTTATGTTAGAGGCGGTGAAAATACCTGATGCTCGCGTTCGTATTAATATGTATCCACATGAATTCTCGGGTGGTATGCGTCAGCGTGTTATGATCGCAATGGCATTGTTATGTCGTCCTAAATTGCTTATTGCAGATGAACCAACAACCGCATTGGATGTAACCATTCAAGCACAGATCATGCAGTTGTTGAATGAACTAAAAGATAAATTTAATACTGCGATTATTATGATCACTCATGATTTAGGGGTTGTTGCTGGTAGTTGTGACAAGGTACTAGTGATGTATGCTGGTCGCACGATGGAGTATGGCAAGGTGAACGATATCTTCTATACGCCAAGTCATCCTTACACTGAAGGGCTACTTAAGTCGATCCCGCGTTTAGATACCGAAGGTGATATTTTACCGACTATTCCGGGTAATCCACCTAACTTGTTATCATTGCCAAAAGGCTGCGCATACCAAGAGCGTTGCCATCGTGCACAAGAAAGCTGTCAACAAGAACAACCACAATTAATCCCGTTTGCTGGCGACCGTTTACGTGCCTGCTTCTCAGACCAGGGGAAATGGTAATGACTGATGTAGCCAAGAAAGATTTAGTAGCCGTAGAGAAAAAGTTATTATTAGAAGTGAATGACCTGAAGGTGCAATTTGATATTCCATCAAAGTCGTTCTGGCCTTGGGCTCCGCCGAGCAAGCTTAAAGCCGTTGACGGTGTTAGTATCAAGTTATACGAAGGTGAAACCCTGGGTGTCGTCGGTGAGTCAGGTTGTGGTAAATCGACCTTTGCCCGCGCCTTAATTGGACTTGTGCCAGCCGCTGCTGGCAACGTAGTTTGGTTAGGTCAGGATCTAACCCGATTACCACACGAAGAAATGCGTGAAAAGCGTAAAGAAATTCAAATGATCTTCCAAGACCCATTAGCCTCACTAAACCCGCGAATGACGGTGGGCGATATTATTGCTGAGCCGCTGCGTACTTTCTTTCCACGACTCTCTAATGTGGAAGTGAAAGAACAAGTGAAGGATATGATGACCAAAGTAGGTTTACTGCCAAATGTCATCAATCGTTATCCACATGAGTTCTCGGGTGGTCAGTGTCAGCGTATTGGTATTGCCCGTGCGCTTATCTTAAAACCTAAGATGATTATTTGTGATGAACCGGTATCAGCATTGGATGTATCAATTCAAGCGCAGGTAGTGAATTTATTACAATCACTGCAGAAAGATCTGGGTTTAAGCTTGATCTTCATTGCCCACGATTTATCAATTGTTAAGCATATCTCTGACCGCGTTTTGGTGATGTATCTTGGTAATGCAGTAGAACTGGGTGAGTCAAAAGCCTTGTTTGCTGAGCCGAAGCATCCGTACACCAGAGCCCTGATGTCGGCAGTGCCGATCCCGGATCCGGTACTTGAGCGTAATAAAAAAATTGAAATGCTGGAAGGTGATTTACCTTCACCGTTGAGCCCGCCATCAGGCTGTGTATTCCGTACTCGTTGCCCAGTGGCGAAAACACGTTGTGCCGAGGCTAAACCTCAGTTAAGCGGTGATGAAGAACACTCTGTATCTTGCTTGATGGTTGCTTAATTTCTTTGTTATTATCTAAAATAAAGCCTCTTATTTTAATAGAGGCTTTATTTCCCTAACATTCCTGACTAATCGGACAATCCTATGAAACTTAAAAATATAGCGCTCTCTGCTTTAACAATGGCTATTGCAGCGGGTTGCGCTACAACAGACCAACAGCCTAAGCATGAATGGAAGCAAGATAAAGAATACAATATCACCATCTTACACACCAATGATAACCATGGTAATTTCTGGCAGAATAAATACGGTGAACGCGGTATGGCTGCACGTGCTACGCTGATTAATAACATCCGTGCAGAGGTTAAAGCCGAAGGCGGTTCTATACTATTGTTATCTGGTGGTGATATTAATACCGGCGTACCAGAATCAGATCTGCAAGATGCTGAACCAGATTTTATTGGTATGAACATGATTGGTTACGATGCGATGACATTAGGTAATCATGAATTTGATAACCCGCTTGACGTACTCGCGAAGCAAGAAGGTTGGGCAAACTTCCCATTCATCTCTGCTAACATCTATAAAGATGGCAAGCGTATGTTTGATGCTTACAAGATCTTTAATAAAGATGGTATCAAAATTGCCGTTATTGGCCTAACGACCGAAGATACAGCAAAGATTGGTAATCCTGAATTTATCAGCGAACTGGAATTCCGAGATCCAAAAGTGGAAGCCAAAGCCATTATTGCTGAATTGAAAGAAACTGAAAACCCAGATGTGATCATAGCAGCAACGCACATGGGTCATTACCTTAACGGTGATAACGGTTCCAATGCTCCGGGTGATGTGCAGTTAGCACGCTACCTGAACGAAGGTGATTTAGATATGATCGTGGGCGGTCACTCACAAGAACCTGTGTGTATGGAAGGCGCAGAATACGCGAAATTTAAACCAGGTCAAGACTGTACACCTGACGTGCAAAATGGAACTGATATCGTACAGGCACATGAATGGGGTAAATATGTAGGTCGTGCGGACTATACCTTTAAAAATGGTGAGTTTACATTACAGTCATACAATCTTATTCCAGTTAACTTAAAGAAAAAAATCAAAGTTGATGGTAAGAAAAAACGTGTATTAATCCAGGATGAGATCGCCCAAGATCCAGTTGTTTTCGCAACACTCCAACCGTTCCAAGAAAAAGGCCAAGCAGCATTGGGTATCAAAATTGGTCAGTCTGATGGTTTATTACAAGGTGAGCGTAATGTCGTTCGTAACAACCAAACAAACCTTGGTCGTTTGATTGCAACAGCGCATATGCAACGTGCAAAAGCAGATTTCGGTGTTATGAATTCAGGTGGCGTACGTGCGTCAATTGAGGCCGGTGTCATCACATATAAAGACGTATTAACCGTACAGCCATTTGGCAACATCGTGACTTATGTAGATATGTCTGGTGCTGAAGTGATGGATTACTTAAATGTAGTTGCTACTAAGACGAAAGATTCAGGTGCGTTCGCACAGTTCGCTGGTATTTCGATGACAGTTGCAAACAAGCAGGTCTCTAACGTTGTGATTGCGGGTGATGCTATTGATTTGAAGAAAACCTATCGTTTCACTATTCCATCGTTTAATGCGGCGGGTGGTGACGGTTATCCAAAAATCACTACGCACTCAGCATTTGTCAATACTGGCTATGTTGATGCAGAAGTGTTGAAAGAGTATATTGAAGCTAATTCACCGATTAACGTCGCTGATTTTGAACCAAAAAATGAAATGCTTTATAAATAATACCGCTATGTAGTTCTACTAGAGGTGGGTTTATAAAATCATCGTATTAAAAAGGCGAATAAGCTAATGTTTATTCGCCTTTTTTTGACTTGTTTTTAATTATTCGTTAGTAATGAATCAAGTAACAATACTATTTAGCTTTCCGACGTAGCATGCCTAGACCAAGTAGAGATAGGGTTCCGAAGATTGCAAATGAACCACCGCTGCTATTACTAGATTTGCTGTTTGTTGGATCAACATTGAAATTGACCGTTTTAATTGCCGTTTTTCCATTACTATCATTCGTAGCTTCAACTTGGAAAGTTAGCTTTGATGCTTTATCTACTGAAGGTGCAGTGAATTTAACTGTTGATTTATAAGGATTTATAATTGAAACCTCAGGACCTGATAATTGTTTCCAGTAATATCTAACATTATCTTCTTGGCTACTTACCGTTAAAGAAATAAGCTGGCCTTCAATCTTATCTTCAGCATCAGCAACCGAAATATCAAAAGTTGAAGTATAATTTATATCTTTGATAATAAGTTTAACAGTGTCTCTAGCCGTATCTTTATCTGCATTAGTGACTGTAACTTCAAACTCGAATTCAGCAGATTGTGTATCTGGAATATCTGGAGCAGTGAAACTTGCAGACCCAGTAATGCTTGTATCAAGCGTTACTTTTGGTGAGCCTGGTTTTTGAGTCCAGCTATAGGTTAAGGTGCCGGGGGTATTTGCGTTAGCTTTTAATGTTACTTTTGTTTTTTCAGTAACTTCACCAATCGCATCAATTGTAATCGTGAAAGGAACCGTCATACCCGGACAGACATCTTTATAAATAATATCAACCCACTCATTATGATCAATAAATGGATTACGGTTACCTTGGTACTCGTAAATTGTGTTATTACGCTCTCTTTCAAATGAGTCTACTGGATCATCATAATTCCATTTAATAAGTGTGCATAATTTACCAAATTTAGCTGGACCATCTTCAAGCTTACTTGCTACTGTTCCCGTATTATTTACAAGAACAAGATCAGGCATTTCTGTTGCAGTGCCGACGTCATAACGTACATCCATGTATAGCATCATTCGAGCTACATCGCCCTTCACTGCATCTCTTGGTTCCCAAGTTGTAGATGTTGATAAATTGATATTTGTTTCAGCGTTTGGTGTACCGCCTGCATCAAAATCTTTATTACTACGTGCAGAGTTTACAGTTTGATCTGAAGGACGTAAGTGATGTATATCTGTATAACCACGCTGATCTGAATTTGGAAAACCATGGCTTTTGGCCCAAACGTGCTCTCTATTCCAGTAATCGTTAAACTCTGACTGAGAAACATCTTTGGGTTTGGTTGATGCGTTATGATTTTTTGGTATTGAATCGCCACGATATAGTAATATTATATCATTAGAGTTAGTTGGGTCTTCATCTGTGTGAGTTAGCGCTGTCCATACTTCGCTATAGCTCAGTTGTTTTTGACCGGCTGAAATGTCGTCAATTAAAGCGGCTCGAAATGTTGCTAGGTTAGAGTTTATGGCATTGAATGATTTAGTATAGTAGTCACCATCTACAAATTTACTTGCGTCTTTAATCGGTGAAAGATCTGGACAGTTTGTGCAAATGTCTCCTTTTGCAGCTATTGCAATATTAAGAGAAGAGGTAGCTAAAATAGCTAAGGCTATGAGTATTTTTTTCATGGGAAACCTTATTACAACTAAATCTAATAATTGAAAATATATTTAAATTAAAAAATTAAAAAATTAAAAAATTAAAAAATTAAAAAATTAAAAATATTCAGAGTATTAAATTATTAAGAGTTATTAGAAAAAATAGATGGCTAAAAGCCATCTATTTTTATTAATGATATTAATCAAGCTTTCTTACGTAAGAAGCCTAAGCAAAGTAGAGATAGGATACCAAAGATACTAAATGAACCGCCTGATTCATCAGATTTTGGCACTGTAATCTTAGGCTCCAAAGAGTCTTTTTTAGCAATGCTAATTTCAAGTTCGACTTTCGAATTATTAGCCGTTGATGAACTTGATTTAACGCTCTGTTTTTGAAGTTCCATCGTTGCTTTATATAGACCTGAAGGTGCACCATAAATCTCAAATTCAACTAATGATTGACCATCATCTAAAGCTATGTTTGGTAAAGTTACTCGTTCCATATCTGGAGAGTGTTCAAGAGGAGTCAAAGTAATTGTTGCAATATCACCTTCTTTAGCATCGGCTGAAACAGGAATATTGTAAGGTACTTTCACTGAGCCTGATAGGTTATTTACTAAATGCACGGGCTTACCATTTTCAGTTTCTGCGTGTTTATAGCTTAATACAATAATTGCAGAATCATGATCTGAAGAACGGTATGCATCATCAACATAGAATTCATCAGCTTTATTATCTTTACGATCTTCGTTGTAGTCATAAATAGGTGACTCAGCAGCATTAATATGCCAATCAGTTGCATCAACTAAACGATCTTTTAGAGACTGTGTGATTAATGCGTGATCTAAAGAGCCAATGTGATCATTATATGAATAGCTCCAACCATGAGCATCTTTGATGCTTACAGCGTTTAGATAACCAAATGAGTCAGTGATAATAGCTCCATCTTGACCATACTGAGGTTTTTTGCCGATGAAAGTATTTCGCGCAGCTTTAACTTCTGTTCCAGCTGGAATGTTAGTCAATACAAGCATCGGGTGTTCTTGAGCGTATGAGTTCATATCGCCTACAAGTACTTTATCACCTTCTATTTTTGCCATTTCAGTGCCGAGTTGAACAGCTGCAGCAACGCGGAAGTTTTCACATGAGCCTTGGAAATCATCATCTTTAACTAAAGATTTATCTTCGTTAAATTTTAGTGATGTTTTAGTTCCAAGATCAACGCCATCCCATTCTTCAGCACATGTTGAACCTTTTGACTTAAGGTGGTTAACTGCAACTGTTAAATCTTTACCCGTTTGGTTAATTGTAAAGGTAACGGCTAGTGAATCACGTTGGTAGTTTTTACCACTTTCGAGTACTTCACCTTTGTAGTTTTTAACAACTTCACCATAATCATTCACAACAGGCTTATCCTGTTGATTTGGCATAGAGATCACTTTTACATCTTTAAGTGAAACTGATTTAGGGCGATAAAGCATACCGCTTGTGATAGCATCTGAACCGATAGAATCTTCTTTATCAAGAACTAAGTCGCCATTAGAATCAAACCCAACAAACGCGTAGCGTTTTGAGATAGAGTCACTATAATGTTCTTTGCTTGGGCGATCTTGAGTATAATATTCATTGACAGAGTCTACTAAATCTTTAATCGCACTAAAGTCATTAAAGCTATTATTTTCGATTTCCATTAGACCGATAATGTCAGCGTCTAACCCTCTAACAGCGGCCACAATTTTAGCTTTTTGTTTCGTGTATTCGCTTTGACTATCAGCACCACGGTTTTCACCGTGCTTATTCTCTTCACCACCAAATGGTGAGTTGAAGAAGTTTAATACGTTTTGTGTTGCAATTTTTATCTCAATTTCGCCATCTGGTACTTTATTCAAACTAGCTGCAAGTTCTTTCGCAGTCGTTCGGTCTGTATTATGCTTAAATGACAAGTCTGTGATATTAGAATTAGGTGCAACAAGATAAAAATCAGCATATTTTTTATATGCAGAATTATAAGTAAGTATACCCTCTAAACCAATAACACTATCGTCAATGCGAACGTAGTTATTTGCAGGATTGGCAGCAAAATCCGTATAATAAAGCATATTACTTGCTTTACCCTTTTGGTCTGTATCAACGATAACACGACGTTGGAAGTTAGCTGTGTTCTGATCTTTTGACTCTTGGCTGCCAGCCGCAAACCTTTGATTTGGATGCGTATTTGGACGTTCGTACGATATCATTAAATTTGTACGGAAATCACTATAATCAAAGCTATATGGCTTCGCTACACGCATATCTTGATCGCCAGTTTTAGCGTCATCCATATCTTCAGTAAACGTCACTTTCATACTTTCATAACGTTCAAGTGTCGCATCAAAGTTAAAGCCATTTTCAGGGGTTGTATCAGCTGCAATGATTTTAACTGGTGTTGCTGGTACATCTTGAACTGTTGCGTTTACAACTTCCCAATTGTCAGATCTTAATTCGGTACGGCCGTAGTTTTCATAAACCTTACTTGTCACACAAACTGTTTGGCCAATTAGCGCTGATGCATCAGTGTCTGTTTTAACAAAAAGACCATCTGATGTTCTCTCATCGCCATCACTTTTATATAGATAAAAGCCTTTTACTGGGAAATATTTCGTAACACCTGATATTACACCTGTCACGTTATATTCCTCGGTTGTTTCATAACTACTTTTAATTAGTGGTGATTTGAAGCCTTCACCTTGAATCGCACCAATTTCAGTTTGAGTCTCTGTTGAGCATTGAACACCTGGAGTTGGTGGTACACTTGAATCAGGATCGTTGCTTGGTATTGTACCTAGTCCAGTAGTGATTACATTATTTTTTGGATTTGGTAGTGAATTCCATTCTCCAATATCATACGTAATATTTTGCTCTGTGATTGCGACTTTACGGCGGAGTGTTACATTTTTGCCCCAGTTGTCCGCGTTATCGGCTACACCAACAATATCAAGAATCTCTTTCTTGGTACCATCAATATTACCGTATTTATCCATAGAACTGCTATCTGTAACTTTTACAAGAGCTAAAGCATCATTACCATTATGGCCCATGACCCCCGTGCGTATAACTTTAGTACCGCCTGTCGTTAAACTTGTATTAAGAGCATCACTATCAGCATGTGTAGTGAGGAAAATAATCGTTTTACCTTCAGCAAGTACTTTTCCTTCAAGAGTTGATTTCTTTTCACTATTAATACTCAAAGCCCACTTTGCTGCGTCACCATTCTGTTGTTTTGAAATGTAAACGTCATCTGGGAATCTAAAATCACCTGTTCCTAGATTGCTTATTTCTAAAGCTTTTAAGTTACCACCATCAGGTTCTACATATTCTGTAATTAAAATATTATCGATTGTAGCAGCTTGAGCGCCTGCTGATAATACGCCGCCAATAGCGAGGGCTAAAATTTTCTTATTCATAATTTGCCTTTAAATTTGGTTAACTATATTCGTTACGTAACTGGACTTAGAAATAAACACGGGCGTATGCGTATGCACTTTGTGCTGATTCGCCGAAGTTCTTCTCAAACGAGAAAACGACAGATCGAAAAGGCTTATAATTCACGCCAACAGTTTGCCATACGCGTTCAGTTCCCCATTCTGGGGTCTTAGTGCCTGTATGGTTAGTGCTGTGAATATCCCAGCTTTCGTACTCTTCATAGTTATAAGAACCTGTCAGTTCCCATTTGTCAGCTAGCTTATAGCGAACAGAAATGAGACCACCTTTGTTCTCCAATTTTGTGTATTCACTGTAAACATACGTATTGTTTTCTGAGTTACTAGGATCTTTATGACTAGCTGCTTTAACTTTTGCGATATCTTCTTGCTCAAAGAATGCATTAACACCTAGTGCCAGTTTTTCGTTTACGTTGTAACGCATACCGAAACCATACAGAATTTGTTCTCCATATTTTGATTCACTATCCGAGCCTGCACGCATTTCCATGCCAACAACAGCAGATAGCTGTTTACCAAAGTAGCCAACGTAACCGTTTACGATGTCACCTAATGCAGAGCCTGAAGAAGATTCAGATTCATATGAATAAGACACTCCTAAACGAATTGTGTCGAAACGACCTTCGTATTTCAGTGTGCTGCCTTGGTCACCGGCTTCGCCAGTTTCAACCGTTGTATCGAATGTGAAGTCACCATATTTGTCGTAATCATCAAATGCAGTATCGGTTAAACCCACTTCAATTGAGTTGTGTTTATCAAGTTTGTAACCCAGGAATAGCTTATCGATAGCTAATACCATGTCTCCTGAGCCGTACTTCCAGTTTTCACGCTGGTAATCAAGTTCTAGACGGTAGTAAACGTCTTCTTTTGTGCCTTTCACACCAAACGTTGCAAAGCTATCATCGATAAAGTTTTTATCGCGGTAAAACTCACCTGATTCGTAATTTGCACCGAAATGGCCGCCAACGCCCACTTCACCGTAAACTTCTACTTTGTCGCCGTTATCAGCTTGATATACAGTCACCGCTTGAGCCGCTGTACCTACGAATAAAGAAGAGAGAGCTATTGCAAGAGCAGTTTTCTTTAACATGTGTTTTATCTCTGTAAGTGTTAACCGCACAAAATTGTGCGATTTTAGTTTTGTTTTTATTTTGAGCTGTTTTACTTTATTATTAATTCATTAAATTTGTATTACAGGTGCTTAATTTCACCTTTAGGTACAGAATCATTGACGTTAATCGGAGAGTTTGCCTGGATGTAGTCTTTTAGTACTTCAGCATCCACATAACCCGTATTTACAAATGCAGGGTGAGCAGTGATGTTTGGATAACCGTCACCGCCAGCTGCATTAAATGATGGGATAGTGAAGCGATAAGTTGCTGCTGTATCAAGTGGTTTACCCGCGATAACTACGTTTGTAACCTTGTCGTTCGTAACCGTCATCGAAATACCAACAAATTGTGCATAAGCACCTGAATCACGGGTCTTAGTGCCCACTACATTGAGGTAATCCATGACTTCTTTGCCGGTCATATCAACATAAGTGATGATATTGCCAAACGGTTGTACTGTTAATACGTCTTTATAAGTGATATTACCAGCTTCAATAGACGCACGAACGCCACCTGAATTCATGATAGAAAAATCTGCTTTTGCGCGTTGCATATGTGATGTTGCAATTAAGCGACCGAGATTTGTTTGGTTGTTACGAACGATGTTACGTTCACCTTGAAGTAGACCGTTGCTTTGACCGATTTGGATATTTAGCGCTACTTGGCCTTTATCTTGGAAAGGTTTTAATGTGTTGTATACTACTTGATCTTGCGCTATCTCATCTTGAATAAGTACGCGCACTTTTTTACCATCCGCGTTTTTAATTTTTTTCTTCAAGTTAACAGGGATAAGGTTATAAGATTGCAGCATGAACTCACCGTTTTTAAAGGTGTAATCAGCACGGCCAACATATTTACCCCATTCGTGTGCTTGAACAATATAGGTACCATTTTGTTGATCGGGTTTGCATACTTGACCGGGTTTGAAATCAGCGTATTGGTGTTCACCTTCCATGCAAACAGGTTCTTGTGAATGGCCACCGACGATCATGTCTAGGTCGCCTTCATCGAGATAACGCGCAAGTTGCACATCACCTGGCGCATTTGAACCATTATCACCATTTAGATAATGGCCCATATGTGTTGCAGCAATAATGATATCTGGATTGTATTTTTCTTTTAGCTCAGCGATGACGTTTTTAGCTTCAACTTTTGGATCTCTAAATTCAATCTCGCCGATAAATTCAGGGTTACCTATGTTAGCGGTGTCCTCTGTGGTGAGTCCTATAACGGCTATTTTGATACCAGATTTATTGAAAATTTTATAGGCGTCAAACATGCGTTCGCCATCTTTATAGATGTTTGCTGCAAGGAAGGGGAATTCAGCCCAACCTTCTTGTTTTGCTAAAACGTCAAGCGGATTGTCGAATTCATGATTACCGATAGCCATAGCATCGTAACCAATCATGTT